>CALGEI010000041.1 GCA_937881575.1 uncultured Flavobacteriales bacterium
CTACTGATGTTGTAACCAACGACGTGGACATCTCTACAACCAACTCAGGAGCCGCGTAATCCCAATACATGGACTCAAATTCCGCAATGATATCCGTTTCAACTTCAAACATCGGTGCCACCCAACGCGGTGGCATCGCTTGGTACCACAGTCTTGCTGTGACGTTGCAATCTTCGCATCCATTCAGCGCTGGAACATCCAATGCATAATGCACCACATCGGCACCGGTTCCTTCTTCACCGGATTCCGAGCGATTGAAGTCTCCCGAAGCCATATCCCATTCAACATTCGCACCGACGACAAGCGTCGTATCGTATGCGGGATGGTCCGTTCGAAACCCGAGGGGTGGCAAACGGTTGTCCTTTAGCGTAATGGCAGCACGTTCCAACAAGTTGGTAGGCGTTCCGGTTACATCTGCGATTACAAATTCATAGATCTGAACTTGGGACGCGTCCGTGATCACATCATGGTGCGGCTGAAAGCTCTCGATCCCACCGTCATCTGCACCAACGATGTTCATGCCATCTTCAGCCAATTGGCCGGATTGCCACAGGATACCTCCCTGCCCATCTGTTACCTCCAGCTCCAGCCAAACACGTCGTGCCGGATATCCCGAAGGGAATTTATGTCCCGCTTTGTTTTCCAGCCTCACGAAGATATTCGCCTCTCCTGATGCCGGATCCACCTGTGCCTGGTCAAAGGTCATTTCGACACTTTGTTGTTGTAGCATCTCCAGCGTTCGATTTAACGTCGAATCAAACTGCGCCTCTGAAGCTGTGAGACCCAGCTCATCAATGTGATCACGCATCAAACGCAACATCGAGGTATTCGCACCAACGAGGTAATGCAAACCAAAAGGACTCCGTGGCTCCAGAAAAGCATAACCGCTTGAAATGATGACCGGATCGTCAATCTGCGGCATGTGACATCCTTGACACTCTTGTTGCAGATCATTCGACTCACCGTCAACGAAATCTGGCTCATAAATGCTATTGAGCCATTCATGGTAGGTGGCTTGCTCTATGTAATCCTGCCCGGTGGCCTCCCCTGTTAAATCAGCCGTCTGTGTAATGAGCGAATGACATCCTGCACACACTTCACTTTCCACACTATGCTGACCATAAAGAGGTTCATAACCGACATAGGTCGTCATCGGCAAACCATAGAGAACAGGTTCAGATTTACTTCCACCATAGGGACCATACAAGGTGTCTTCAACAAAATTGAGGATTCCGCTAAATTGATTGCCAATGTTTTCATCCGATTGCTGATGGCAGGCGTTGCACGACACCCCATCGAGCGCCAAACTATCCAACAACAACTCAGCCATGGAATAGAATTCTTGGCCGTCATGATGCGCTGCAAAATGACCCAACGGCGCATGGCAAGATGTGCACTTGTCTTCAAGTTCCAGTTGGTGCGAAGGGTTGATGGTGACCTCCTGGCTCACTTTGGCTTGCCAAAAAGGATCTTTCGCAGAGTTGGCCATCAACGTACTGCGCCAATCATCCGTAACATTCACATTCCAGCCATCAGGCATGGGGACTGCGGGG
>CALGEI010000042.1 GCA_937881575.1 uncultured Flavobacteriales bacterium
ATGGCATTCCGCAAAATTTGTAATTATTACCGTCGTATTGAATAAAAGCTTCAACATTCGTCCCAATCATTCTAACATGTGTAGCAGTTGGAAAATCATTTGCAGAAGGCGATGATGATGCAGGTAGTAGATAAAAATTGGATTCTGGGGCAGTTACTTGAGTTGAGAAATCCCACACTCCATTGACTGAAGCGTTACTAACAGCAGTTGCCATGCCTTTAACAGTAAATTCCATTCCTGCTGGAGGAATTGTTGGTGCGTTAATCGTTTGTGAAAAACAGACATAAGATGAAGCTGTAATCAGTGTAAGTAATAGCTTTTTCATGTTTAAAATTTTTAAATAGTGTACAAATAACAGCTTTTTTTTAATAAAATTTTAACAAATTGTAAAAAATGGACTTAAAGTAACATCTTGTTTTGGAGGGTATGTTGAGTTCTCAATGAACCTTTCAAGTATCACAAAGATGAGATTTTGGGCAAAAGGTAGTAGTCCAAAAGTTATTGTTGACGGGACATTAATAAATACCACAATGATTCAGGGGGCAAGTAATACTTGGATGCAACTTGAAACTCAAAGCATTGCTTCGGGTGCTCACACCATTAGAATCGATTTTCCTAGGTCGCCTGTGTATCGCACTTTGTATGTTGACGAGATCGAGTTTTACGCATACTAACAGCTGTAATTTTTTGCACTTAATAACATAAACTATACTCTTAAAGGTTAGATAAGAGGAGTATAGCCTCTACTTTGCCCTTCATTTTCGAGGCGCTGACTGCTCAGGGCTTGAAGCGCCCGCGGGCGCCCGTAGGCTCACCTCAAATGACCGCATGCCGCGCCCATTCCGTGCCTTGATTTTTTCAGTTTGATAATGCGTAGTTTTAGGATCCACGGATCTTGATCAACCACATGCCACAGCCCATTCCGCCCTTCACTTGTACGTATTCACCGCAGGTGCCTGAGTTGCTTTACGATTTGGGTTGCAGCATTGCGTTATCGACGTACCAAGCAGGTAAATTGGTCATTATTTCGGCGAAAGATCGCCAGTCCTTGAGCCAGTTGCCACGCTCCTTCGAAAAAGCCATGGGGGTCGCCGAAGATCCCCATCAGGACAAGCTGGCGATCGCATTTCGGGATTCCGTCACCGTCTTTCGCAACTCATCGCAGTTGGCTGAATTTTATCCAAAATCGCCGGGAGTCTATGATGCGATGTACATGCCGCGGTCTACGTATCACACCGGTCCGTTGGACATTCATGATGTGCATTTTGATGCGGACGGCGGATTGGTTGCTGTGAACACCCTGTTTTCGTGCATCATGCGGGTGGACGAGGCCTACAATTTTACACCGATTTGGACCCCGCCATTCATTGATAAAATGGCCCCAGAGGATCGCTGCCACCTCAATGGATTGGCCATGGAAAACGGAAAACCCCGATACGTAACGGCTTTTAATCAAGGCAATAGTGAACGAAGCTGGCGGGAACGCATCACCGAGACGGGCGTGGTCATGGACGTCGAAACGAACGAGGTGGTTTCGGAGGGATTGGCCATGCCGCACTCACCAATGATTGTGGATGGTGAGCTTTATGTGCTCATGTCCGCTACGGGTGAATTGGTGCGCATTGACCGTTCAACAGGGAAGCGGGAAGTGGTCGCAGCATTGGGTGGTTTTGTGCGCGGCATGTCGCGGTGTGGCGACTACCTCTTCATTGGCGTTTCGAAAATTCGAGAAAAATCCAAGACGTTTGGAAAATTGGCTCATCAGTTTCCGCAAAATGAAGCCGGAATTGTCATCTTACACTTGCCTACAGCGAGCAAAGTGGGGGCCATTCAGTATCGGGCCTCTGTGGAAGAGATTTATGATGTGCACATTCTCAATAACAAACGACGTCCCAACATCATCAACCCGAAAGATGCCATACATTCGGATGGGATTACATTGCCTGGATCAACTTATTGGCGGCAAAACAAAAAAGACTCCGTGAACCATGAATCGTAACATCCAACACTTTGCTCGGAAAAGACGGCAGCTGGAACTCGCTGTGCAGCGCCTATCTGGGTGTATGGCAGAAACCAACGGTCAAGTAACAGCCGACATGCAGCGCCTCATTCAACAAGTCAAGGCGCTTGTAGCAGAGCTGAGTCATGTGTTTTCCAGGGCGTATTTGAGACGCGTGCTGGGAGGGGTGGCGCTTGTCATCGGTTCGGCAACGAGCACGGAGTCCATGGCGCAGTCATTTGCTCCAGCCATCACAAATCCATTTGGTGCCGCAGAGCAAAACAACCAAATGGCATGGATCAATTTTGAATTGGTCGATATGGATGCGGATGGCGATTTGGACATGATGGCGGTGCAATTTCCAACGGATTATTCATATTATAACGCTGTCAATCTGGCCTTCCAAGAAAATACAGGCATACCGGAAGCCGCTGCATTTGGTCCGATCCAATCAGGCAATCCATTGGGGCTCAACCCCCTCATTGTGAACGGATGGGACGTCGTGTATTCCGCCGGAGGATTGGGCATTGATGTAGTGGATTTAGATGGCGATGGTGATTTCGACGTCATCATGGGTGCGCGCTATATTTACGGGTACAACTATTCGCCCTATGCTTATCTCTATGAAAGCAATGCGTTGTTTTGGTTGGAAAATGTGGGGACACCTGCAGTTCCGCAGTTGTCAGCGCCATTGGAATTGAATCCTTTTGGGTTTGACTTGGGGGCGCTTTCAGCAGAAGAGGAGACGTACAACTTCGACTATGAATTTGTGGACATCGATGGGGATGGAGATTTTGATTTGATTGGAACCACATTAGAATACATGGATGGTTCCTATGGGTACTTTCATCGATTTTTTTGGTGCGAAAACACGGGTTCTGCGACGAGCCCAGCGTTTGCGCCAATCGAAATGAACCCATTTGGTTTGGCTGCGGAGTCGGGGGCGATGTTGAATATGGGGCTCTCCTTTTCGGTGGAGTCTGCCGATCTCGATGGCGATGGGGACATGGACTTGATTCAAGCCGTGTATTTTGATGCTGAAACGCCCTATTCAGAAGTGCATTTCTTTGAGAACCTGGGGTCTTCAACAGAACCAAACTTTGAATCAGCAGTCGTGAATCCATTTGGTTTGCAAGCAGGCATGTCAACCGGCGTTCGTTCTGTGGCATTCGGCGACATTGACAACGACGGTGATTTGGACTTCTTCGCCAACGACTTCCTGACGGCCACTTATTCCTACGGAGAATCCTACACGATGGAATTCCAGGAAAACGTCACTCCCGCATCCATTCGTCACAACACCCAACCCCATTCGATTGGCGTATACCCCAACCCCACAGCGGAGTTCATCCGATTGGATATGGGCAACCTGAAGGTGCTGGATGTCCATGTTTTGGATGCCCAAGGCAAAGAGGTGCTGCACTGCAATCCGCAGGATCGCCAATTGCACGTTGGCCATTTGCCATCAGGCACCTACGTCCTTCGCGCACAAACATCCCAGGGGATGACCAGCAGCCGTTTTGTGATTTTGTGACAACATCTCTTTCGTGTTGTGTGTTTTCTGTCTAGAGCGGAGCATGTGATGCGTTGGTGCGTTTTCGATATCGACCCAACAAAACTCAAGAAATGCATAGGCCGTTCCAAGCTGCAGCAGCCATTCAACTCGCACAAATTCGTACCGAAGGAATTCACTTTTGCGCCCATGTCGTTCTCATGTCGACCGTCTGCGGTAACTTGAAACGGTGAACGCGCTACGAACGTATCTGGAGCAACATCTCACCATTTCGGACACGGATTGGCAGATTATCGCGCAGCGATTGACGCCATCGGAGTGCCCGAAGGGCACCAAGCTGACCACCGCTGGGCGGGTCGAAGACCGGTTGTATTTCATTCTCGACGGTGCCTTCAGACTCTATTTCGAAACAGAATCCAAGGAGACCACACTGGACATCGGCTTCGCCCATTCCTTGATTAGCAGCTATTCTTCCTACATCACCCGGCGCCCTTCTGACTTCAATTTGGAGGCACTCACCGCCTGTCGATTTATGAGCATTCGGCATGCTGATTTGTCGGAGATGTATGCGTTGACAGACTGCGGGCACGAGCTGGGACGCATTCTTACGGAGCAGATCTACCTGTATTTTTCAAGCAGAGAGAACGCCTTTCTCCTGCGATCCCCCACCGAGCGTTACCTCGACCTCTTCAAACAGCAGCCACGACTCATCAAGGAGATTCCGCTCAAGCACCTCGCTTCCTACATCGGCGTGACGCCCCAGGCATTGAGTCGCATCCGCGCCAGAATTGTCCAAACCGATTAGTTAACCGAGGTTCATTGTGAGGATTGGTGATCCGCCGAATCTTTGTCATTCAAATTAAAACAAACGAATGATGGACGATTTCAATGACAACCAACCAAGCAGCTGGGCCGACAACAAAGAGGTCACAACGGCCAATAGTAGCAAACCTACTTCGGCTTTTGTGGGCGCATCATGGTTCGCACTGCTGACGGGTATCGTGTCGTTTTGCGTAGGACTATGGAATGCCGACATGATGCTCAACGAGAAGGGCTATTACTTCACCATTTTACTTTTCGGACTCTTCAGCGTGATTTCCCTTCAAAAGGCAGTTCGCGACCGGATGGAAGGCATCCCCGTCACGGACATTTATTACGGCATTGCCTGGTTTGCGACGCTCGCGTCTACGGTGTTGCTTGTGATCGGGCTGTTCAATGCCGAACTGTGGCTGAGTGAAAAAGGATTCTACGGCATGTCATTCACGCTGAGCTTGTTCGCGGGCATTGCGGTCCAGAAAAACGTCCGCGACTTGGCCATGTCAGATGAAAAGGAACTCTAAACTGAGGGGGTCTTATTGGTGAAATTCTGACGGATTTCGGGAGAGGTGTCCGGCGTTGTTGTGTACCTTGAAAGTCAACACGATGCCCATGAACGATCCCGAAAAGCAGCAGGCGTATTGGCGGGAAAACCTCCGCTACCTCGTCATTTTGCTGACCATCTGGTTCTTGGTTTCCTTTGGAGCCGGGATCCTATTCAAAGACGCACTGAATGCATTCACCATGGGCGGATTCAAGGTGGGGTTTTGGTTTGCCCAACAAGGCAGCATGGTGGTGTTTGTCGTCCTGATTTTTGCTTACGTTTTTCTGATGAATCGGCTGGATAAAAAATACCAGTACGATGAGTGAGCTTTTCAGTCAGATGGACGTCCAAACCTGGACCTACCTCATCGTCGCCATCACGTTCGCGCTGTACATCGGGATCGCGATTTGGTTCAAAGCGAGTTCAACAAAGGATTTTTATGTCGCCGGTGGCGGCGTGTCTCCGTGGGCCAACGGCATGGCTACAGCGGCCGATTGGATGAGCGCGGCATCGTTCATTTCCATGGCCGGAATCATCTCCTTTGCCGGGTATGACGGCGCGGTCTACCTGATGGGTTGGACGGGCGGTTATGTGTTGCTGGCCTTGTTGCTCGCACCGTACTTGCGCAAGTTTGGCAAGTTCACCGTCCCTGATTTCATTGGCGATCGGTACTATTCGAAAAATGCGCGAATGGTCGCCGTGGCGTGTGCACTCCTGGTGTCATTTACTTACGTGGCCGGACAGATGCGCGGAGTGGGGATTGTGTTTTCACGTTTCCTCGAAGTGGACATCACCACCGGCGTGTTAATCGGCATGGCCATCGTCCTGTTTTATGCGGTGATCGGGGGAATGAAGGGCATCACCTACACCCAAGTGGCCCAATACTGTGTGTTGATTTTTGCGTTCATGGTTCCGGCTGTTTTCATCTCCATCCAGATGACAGGCCATGCGATCCCGCAGTTGGGTTTTGGAGGCCAAGTCAACGACGGTTCAGGCGTGTATTTGCTGGACAAGCTCGATGGCTTGAGCACGCAATTGGGCTTTGCTGCCTATACGGAAGGCTCGAAATCCTTGGTGGACATCTTCGCCATCACTCTGGCCTTGATGGCGGGGACGGCCGGATTGCCGCATGTGATTGTGCGGTTTTTCACAGTCAAACGCGTGCGCGACGCCCGCAAATCGGCCGGCATCGCCTTGTTGTTGATCGTGATCTTGTATTCCACCGCTCCAGCCGTGGCCGTATTTGCCCGCACCAACATGATCGAAACGGTGTCCAACGAGCCGTACAGCGAGATGCCAGAATGGTTCAGTAAGTGGGAACTCACCGGACTGCTCACCTTCACCGATAAGAACCACGATGGGATCATCCAGTACGTGCAGGACGAAACGCAGAATGAGTTGGTGATCGACCGGGACATCATGGTCCTGGCCAATCCCGAAATCGCCCAATTGCCCAACTGGTTGATCGCGCTGGTCGCAGCGGGAGCATTGGCCGCAGCGTTGTCCACGGCCGCGGGATTGCTCATGGTGATCTCCGCATCGGTCTCACACGATTTGATCAAGACAATCATCAACCCCAACATCACGGAAAAAGGGGAGTTGTTGGCAGCGCGGTTATCCGCCACAGCTGCCGTCGCCGTTGCAGGCTACTTCGGCATCAATCCACCGGGCTTTGTGGCCGCGGTGGTGGCATTGGCCTTCGGCCTCGCAGCAGCCTCGTTTTTTCCGGCCATCATTTTGGGGATTTTCCACAAACGGATGAACAAGGAAGGCGCCATTGCGGGCATGGTCGTTGGCATGGTCACCATGATTTTCTACATCCTCAAGTTCAAATTTGGGGTGTTTGATGGCGGCAAGGAAGCGGTGAGCGCATTGAAGGATTCGTGGTGGTTTGGCATCTCACCCGAAGGGTTTGGGTCGATCGCGATGCTGATCAATTTCGTTGTGTCCCTGGTCGTGATGCGCTTCACGCCACCGCCACCGAAAGACGTCCAAGAGCTGGTCGAGAACATCCGCATCCCAGGGGGTGAGAAGGACATCCCGGCACCGCAGGTGCATTGAACTGAAACGGATTGAAGAAAAGCATGCCCGTTGGGTTTTCAAGCTTTCACTTCAAGGAGAGCGACTTTCCAACACTCCCTGCGTTTTTGTTAAAATGATGGCATAAAAGTCCTGTGAATGCCCGTATTTCGAAGTGATTACTTCATTCATACTTGTTGCTCTTCAATCCTTTCGTTTTTTTGGAGTGCTTTTGACTGCAGTTGTCTCCTTGGAAACGAGATAAAGGCCCCATTGAAACAACGCGGTACCTCAATTATACTTTATAAAACACCATCCTGATGAAATCAAAAACAGCCCTCACCGTCATCCCATCCGTCCTCATGTTCGTGGGGCTGGTGTTTGCATTCTTCCCGGACTTGATCAACGACAAGCTTTTCGTCGATCTGGATGGCCGTGCCAATGATATTGCCCGATTGCTGCGACGTGTGATCGGTTCTTCAGCAATCGGCATGGCGATCATCCTCCTATCGTGCCGTGAATTGACGGGTGCAGATGCACAAAAGGTGTTGTACGGTTTTGTTGGTGCAGCAGCGTGTATCGTGGGGTCCATCATCGCGGTAGCCGTAACAGGAACAGACCCATTTCCAACACCGCCCGTGGTCATGTTCTTCGTATTGATGGCCATTGCCTTGACCTCGGCTCGAAAAATCCAATCTTAAAATCCTCAACCATGAAAAACTCTCTTTACGGGTGCGCTGCTGCGGCCATCCTATTCGCGTTGGCAACCACCACGGGATGCCAACCAACTTCCAACGTGGAAGCAACCTTCAATGCCAATGCGATCACGGCGGGCAAGGTATTCGAAGATTTCGCTGCTGAAACGGAAAGCTTTTTCTCGCACTTTAGCGCGGATGCGCTGTGGAGTGGAAATGCCGTTGGGAGTCCCGATACGTTGTCGTTGTATACGGTGGCGGCTAGTTATGGCGATGCTTGGGCGAAATACGATTACCGCTTGGTGGAAGAACCTTATTTCTTGCCAGGGGTGAACCCTGACACCAAGAAGACGGACGGCTCCGTGCGTGGCTACTTCCGCTGGGAGATTTCCAAAGCGGCCACCGATTCCACGGAGGCGCTTTCAGTTGAAGTCAAGTTGTATGAATCCTTCGATTTCAACCCGGAAGGCAAAATCCGGTGGACCCAGGTCTACGGCGATTTGGGCGCGGCCTATCGCCTACTCGAAGAGTAATGCCGTTGCGGTTTGGAAGGCTCAGAGCCCTCCGCTTAAGAAAGCCCTTTCGCTCAGCGCGAAGGGGCTTTTTTTTTGTGCTGACGTCATTACATTCGTGGCATGAAAACGCTGCACGATTGGGGCCTGCTTGTACTCCGCATTGGAACAGCCGGCCTGCTCATTCCACACGGTTGGGGCAAACTCAATAAGCTGATCAACGGACTTTCATCCGCCGAGGGCGTCAAGTTCTACAACTGGTTGGGGATTGGTGAAGCTCCGTCGTTGATGCTGACGGTCTTTGGTGAGTTCATTGCGCCTATTTTCATTTTAATCGGCTTCAAAACGCGTTGGGCCGCGGTGCCCGCTGCGATTACGATGGGCGTGGCGGCCTTCATGGTGCATGGGGGAGACGGCCTCTCAGAAATGGAACACGCTCTGCTCTTTTTCTTCCCGCTGGTGGCCATCTTGCTCATGGGACCGGGCCGTTGGAGTTTGGACCGCCGCTGACCGCCGCTGAGAATATTACGCTTTGATCACGCGCACAAGGGGGAAACTCCGATCGCTCGGACGTCCACTTTCTTGCAGTTGCATGAGGTAAATGCCTGAAGGCAATGCATCAAGTGACCACTGGAAAGGTGTTGTTATCATTTGCTTTAATAAAATCAAATTCCCCTGCAGGTCGTATAGGGAAACATCCCACCATTGCCCTGCTTCAGGAGCCTCAATTGTGAGGGTGTGACGGAATGGATTGGGGTACGCGACAAAGGACTCAAGCCCTGTTGTTTCCAGCACATGGACATAGGTCCATGGGGCGCTCAAAAACGAGGGGCATCCAGGAAAATCACTCACCTCTACCGCGTACAGGCCTGCGCCTGGATTCAGTAGAATGCTGTCATTTTGCGCGTTCAATACCAAATCGTTTTGGTACCACTGATACCACGTGTATGACCCGTAAGCAGTGAGGTGACCTTCAATCGTCTGGTTGATTTCGACGCCGTCGATCGGCCAGCAAACCAAGAGCGAATCACTGGCGATTGGACAGCCCAATGTGTCGATGCTTGCCACGCGATACCAGCTGCTTTCTGCAGGGAAAAACAGGGCGTTCTCTCCGCCGTAAAGCGTGTCAGTCGAGACGTCATTTTGACTCCAGACATAAAGAGCGAAACCGTCGTCGGTAGCCAGGTATTGCGGTAAGCCATTTTGTGTTAGCAATTCCAGTGGTAGGGACGCGTCGGGATGGCAAAATAAGATGGAATCGCTCCAGGCGCTGCATCCAGATTCGGTCGTCCCTTCGACGGTGTACCAACCGGTGGCATCCGGCACGAATTCAGGCGTCATGCCCGATGATGCGACCTGCACGCCTTCGAAAAGCCAATTGTAGAGGCTGAGGTCGGGATTTGAACAGCTCAACGTGGTGGGGCTGGTCTGGAATACGCCGACCTCAGGTGCGCTGTAGACTTGGATGATCAGGGTGTCGGTTATGTCCACGAGGTCATTGACGCCGATGTTGGCGATGGCATTGCTCGACCCGGCTACCAATGGGATGGCGCCGGCGCTCGTGGGATTGAAGGTGGTCGAACCAAGGTTGTCGTCCCCATCCAAGAGGTCCTCGTCATAAAATGAGATGGTGTAAGGCGGATTGCTCATGACCACGCTCAGCCCGCTCCAAGTATTCGAATTGGAATCGTCTGCCGTGCTGGACGTGTAGACGTTGGTTCCGCTCGCATCAGTCAAAACGAAGTAGGGATCCGGTGGTGTGAAGAAATCATCCCATCCACCCCCGCCGGTTGAATTCAGGATGAGTTGCTCCAATATCCATTCGGAAATCAGTGTGTTGAGGGTCACCGTGTAGGTACCTGGTGTGGCATAGAAAACGCTATCAACTTGAGCCGAAGAGGCGGATTCACCATTGCCAAGATCCCAAGCATAGGTGGAAGTTTGCGATTCCGAACCAGTCAATGACGCGGCAAAATCCACCCACAAGGAATCGCAGCCTGCGGCAGCGGAGTAAGCAAAGGTGGATGTTCCCCCGGCTCCAGGATTGATGATCAACGTGTAGGAGAAACTCTCGTTGACCACTTGCTCGATACCAAAGGCCGACGCTATGGCCGACACACTGATGAGCATCTCATAGACACCAGTAAGCAGGGGTTCACCGCAGATTGTTGCGCAACCGCTCGTTTGCCCGTTGGATGGGAAATAGGTGCCGTCTGGATCGTCCAATTCCACCTCCATGCCGAGGGGGGTTCCCGTGATGCTGGTGACGGCAACGGACAGGAGCGAAGCGGTCACGCCGGACCCTGGATCGACGATGTTTTCGGGCAGATAGAAAGTGAGGGTCTCTTCATACCATTCTCCCGTTGCGCCTTCTGGCAATGAAGCTGGGCAAATGGCGGGAAATCCATCCGTTGATGTACACGCCGGATCGGCAACACAGTCCGCGCATTGAGCACGGGCTCCAAAAGGAATGAGCCAGAGAAGGCAAAGGAGCGCTGCGGCCGTCCGTTCGATATTCACATTCCAAAGATGCGAAAATGTGATTGACTTTTGAATGTGCTCTTGGAGTGTACATTGCGTCCATGAAATGTCCATCTACCCTATTCTTAGCTTCAGCCCTTCTGTTCTCATGCTCTGCGGCGACATTCGCACAAACCACACCGATCATTGATGTGCAAGGTGAGGTTGAAACCTCGCCACTGGAAGGACAGCAAGTCACCGTTTCAGGCAAAGTCACAGAGTATTTTGGTGATACGTTTTACTTGCAAGATGATTATGGTGCCTGGAATGGGCTTTTCATCCATGGCCAAGACATCGTGATCCCAGGCAACCCACCCTACTGGAGCGGTGAGCGTCAACCGGAAGTGGGCGATGTCCTGACACTTATAGGAACAGTCGCAGAGGTGGATGGCAATACGGAATTGTTGGATGTGTCACTCGTTGAATTCGTAGACTTTTGGAATGCCACGCCAGCAGGAGTTTGGCTCACAGCAGATGCTTTTCAAGATGAACAATACGAGGGAACTCGAGTTCGCATTGACGCGGCTACCATTTTGACCTCCCCCGACGCCAATGGTTTTTGGACGGTCACCGACGGCACGGCCGAACTCACTTGTTGGGGCGTTGACACCAGTGATGCGGGCAACGATGAAGATCCAGACGGCCCAACACCGGGTGATATCTACCAGATTTATGGAGCGCTGCATCAACGGACTGATGATTATGTGCTGCACGTCGGTGACATCGACGTTCTGGCATTGAGCGTGGAGCGCTTATCGGCAGTGCGCGCTGAAGTTTTCCCGAATCCGGCCTCCGATTTGATCACCTGGAATTTCCCTGACAGCAGGTTGCGCAATCTTCGGATTGCAGACGCCCGGGGCCGCTTGATCTATGAGGTAAAATTCCATTCGTCCACATTTGTATGGGATGCAGCTCGCCTTTCGAGAGGAACGTATGCATGGACTTGCTCATCTCCAACGGAGGCAAATCACGACAGAGGCCATGTGGTGTTGAACTGAATGCGCTGCTTTTCCTTCTAAGTCGTTCAGGATGGATTGATGACGGAAGACTTTTCCGCGCCTGCTTTTGATACATGCCCCTGTTGGTTCAAAATTACTTTGTTCGGAATAAGCCCATTGCATTCGAATGTCTCTTCGCGCTCTTCAGAATTTCTGGGGGTTCTTTTCTGCGAATAGTTTGAAGATAACAGGTTCAATCTGATCGAAGAAAACACGGATAATTTCTGTCTAAAATGAGCATTCAAGAAAAAAACGCAGCTTGACCTTGTTTTTTAGCTTGACAAATCAAGTTGTTTGAACAGTCAATTGTTTAAAACTATCCTGAGTTAATGGCGCTATAGCACTAGATTTTTCAGGTGTTTCGTGATTTTCAAGGCTTCGTGATGCGTAGATATCAACAATCGTTAAGGCCTGTTGGTCTATGAAATTCGATGATTTACTTCTTAATTTGAAGGTTTTGTAGTAAATTTGAATACTTAACCTTCGGCTCTTCTGAGCGAGAATTATTATTTGTCATGAAAGGACTGCGCTTCACCCCACTTCGTTCCGTTTTGAACGTTTTGCAATTCTTTGTACTTGTTAGCTTGTCGTTTGGAGCGTACGCTCAGGCAGGAACGGAGTATGTTACGAAGAATCTTGACGGTCTGGTTAATTGGACGGACGCAAGTACCTGGGTTGGCGACGTTGTTCCTCCAGATAGTTCGGATGTGACCATCACAGATTGCGATGTTACGTTAACGGGTGACATCAATGTAGGAAGTCTTACCTTGTCTAATGATGGTACTTTGGTGACCGGCTCTCACACGATTACGGTGAATGATATCATCGGTGTGAATTTGGCCGCTTTTGAGTGCTCTGCCTGCACAGTCATCTTAAATTCGTCTGTTGCTCTTGCTGACAGTACTGGTGACCCCACAGTTGCAGGGTCTGCGGACATTCAGTTTTGGGATGTGATCATTCCCGCCGGTAAGTCCGTCGATTTTGGAGCAGGCGGTGTCAATGTGGCAGAGAGTTTTATCAAAAACTCTTTGAAACTAGAAGGGGGTGCTGTCGTCGTGAATCCGCCGTACTATGGTTACATTGGAGCTGGTGATGCTTATTTCACTGGAGGAACATTGATTTATGACGAAACGTACACGGTAGGAACGGAATGGTCGGCTGTTGGTTCTACGAATGCCCTGAAAACAGATGTCCTCGCAACGGGCAAGGGCGTTCCTGTTAAAGTCGAAATTGTTGAAGGTGCGACGCTTTCATTTGGGGCAACTGCGGAAAGCTATTCTTGTCTTGATGATTTGACCGTGGATGGCAGTGGAGTGCTGAACATGTCGAGCATGACAGGAGATTTAACGGTCGGCGGTCACTTGAATGTTACTGGAGCCTCTGGGCAGTTGAACTTGGCCACCATGGAAGGTGATCTCATCGTGAATGGCAATGCCACGATTGGAGGGGTGTCCGGACAATCGGTCACATTGAATCTTCCAACATCGGATGCAACGCAATATGGAGCTTTGGATGTTCAGGGTGATTTGACCCTGGGGCACAATGGCGGCAATGCTTTGACAATTAACGGTGACGAAGGCAATTTGCGGGTCGCTGGAGACTTCACTCTGAACACAACAAGTGGTTCTGAGTTCGGTATGGTAAAATTTGACGGCTCCATTGCACAGACCTTCTCTGGCAACAAGATGACGGTAGATTCATTGGTTGTTGCAAACACATTGAATGACGTTTTGACCGATTCAGATGTGATTTTCACGGACAGTGTTGACATTGCACCCGGAGGTGTTTTCAATCCAATTGAAGGTTCGGTTCATGTAGGCGGCTCCTTCGCTATGAGATCTGATGCCACCGGGACGGCGCGTATTGCGACTCTCGCAAACAGTGGCGCAACCTCGGATGTATCGGGTGGCGACATCACCTTTGAGCGTTTCATCTCAACTTTATCTGGCATGAGCTGGCTCAATATTGGGAATTATGTAACGGGCAGTCACACGGTGAATGATTTGAAGAGCCAGTTCACAGGGTTCAGCCTATTCTTCAAGTACATCGAGACGAATTTCTTCACGAACAATAATGCCAGTTCTGCCGGGACAGGGCCGTTCCAAATCCCATCGAATGGTGACGCGTTAGAGGAAAGTGATTTCGGCTATTTGGTCCTCCGAGCTCAGTCTGCAGACGAGACTTTATCCTTGAAAGGGGGTTACAACACGGCACAAGTGGATTTGACGTTGTCTCTTTCGACTCCGGTCTACGGTAGTGGCGGATATCACTTGTTGACGAACCCATTTCCATCGCCGATTGACGGAAATGAATTCCTCGCAGACAATGGTCTCGCTTACTACTACATGGTGGATAACAGCACAGGCAATACGTTGGTTTCCGGAACGGATGCACCTGCAACAATCGATATTGGTCAATCATTCTGGGTCCAGACGGATGCCAACAACAAGGCCGTATCGTTTCAATTGGACGATATAACACACGGGTCGAATTCATTTGTGCGCGACGCGGACATGTACGAAGAGGGCATGGTTGGAATTCGTGCATCACAGACCGATGGACGTTTTGGTCATTCATTCATTCAGTTCCATGAGTTGAGTACTCCCGAGCATGAATATGAATTTGATGCCATGCACCGAGCAGGTAGTTCTTTGAGTCCAGACGTATACACGCGCTCTGAAGGAAATGTAGCGGATTTGGCAATCAACTCGATCGGTTCAATGGAGAATACAGAATCCATCGCTTTGATTGTGCGAAGTGGGTCAGAAGGGACGGTGAGTCTCCAATTGGATGATCTTTTCGAAATGCCTGAAGGTTTGTGTGCGCTCATTGAGGATATGGAAACAGGTGATATTGCTGCTTTAGGTGGGGAGGCGATGGTGATAGAATTGGAGCCGGCCACATTGTATGAAGACCGATTCCAACTGACATTTATGAGCACTCCGGTGTTCGAATCTTCTGTTTCTTACTGCGGCGGCGGTGTCATCCACTTCAATGGCGAGAACAATGAATCTTGGAATATATCTTGGTCGGATGAATCAGGCGATCTGTCGGGAGAAGGTTGTGTTACAGGGTTGGATGTTGGAAATTATGTTGTAACAGGTGCTGACCCTGTATCGCAGTGTGTTGTGCATTCAAACGTTGCAATAGACGCGGTTTGTTTAGGCGATTTCAATATCAACGGAACCCGAGACATCGTTGATTTGTTAACCTTATTGGTTGAACTTCAACCGGCTGCGGGTGCGACGGATGGTGCATATTTGCAAACTGATTGTGATTGTGACGGCGCCATGACGACTTCAGATTTGTTGTTGTTCTTGCCGTACTTTGGTGTTGCTTGTGAGTGATCTGATTCTTAGGATAAACTGTTGAAAGAATGAAAGCGTATTTAAATTTTGTGGTTTTGGGGATTTTCTTGACTGTAGCATCCCAAGGTTTCACACAACCATGCCCAGGAGGGTATACACCATCGGGTAATGCAGTAACAGATTGTGGTGGCGATCTCACTCCATGTTGTCACATTTATAATGCATGCAACGGTCCTTACTCAGGGTGCAATAACTTTGACACGGGGTGTGATGGTTGTGACCAAACAACAGGTTGTGCCCTGTCATGTACCCCCATTGACAGTGGTGTGATGTTCTTGCTGCTAGGCGGAGGATTGTTTGGAGCAGTGATGCTGCAACGTCGCAAGGAGTTGGAGCTGGTGATGGAGAGAGCGAACAGCTAATCCGAAACATCCCAAGAAAAAAAGGACCTGCGAAGGTCCTTTTTTTGTGCTCATAATTTACGATGGTACTGGTTTGAGAATCGGTAGATCAACGAAGCCTGTATCCTGTGAATCCAGAGAGGAGCAGTGGTCTAGGGAGGTCATTGAAAGGAAGTTTGCGTGTGTCTAGGATCGGCCATGCGACGTGTAACACAAGAGACAGAGTCGAAACGACTGAGGGGAATGGCGTGAAGACCAACCGCTGGCCCAGGGGCAGGGCGGGTTGTATCAGAGCTCGTCGAGGCATAGGATGGTCTGGAAGTGAAAGTGACTCGGAGATTGAGCGGGTAGCGCTGAATTCCGAGAGGCATCCACCCCTAGCGGTGTTCAACGTTCGTCTACCAACCGGCCACGCGCCCCATCAGCACTCATCTCCAAACATCGCCAAGAACATGAGGATGTCGGTAACGCCGACAGAACCGTCGCCGTTGATGTCCGCGGCTGAGCAATTCGCGGTGCAACCAAAGTAACCGAGTAAGATCAACAGGTCTGAAATCTCAACGGTCCCGTTGTTGTTGACGTCTTCAGGACAGCTCAAGGCATTGCCATCGCAATCGAAGCCTTGCTCTTGATAGGTGCAATTGCCCTCGTCCGTAGCATCCGCGTTGTAATTGCAGGCCAAAGCGTCTTGGCAGCCTGTGACTTCGTCACCGTCGCACACCCCATCGCCGTCAGCGTCACCGTCGACGATGGAACCAGAGCCATCGGTCTCACCGGAACACGTTTCGCAGCCCGTAGCCAAGAAGCAGGAGTTGTCATCGTTTGTAGCAGCAACATTGAAGTTACAGGCCGTTGTATCCATGCAGCCCTCCACATCTTCTCCAGGCAATCCGAGGCAGAAATTGGTCAAGCTGAGCGTGGCATCCCAGGTCCCGGAAGATGTTGTTGAGCTGTAACCATTGACGACTTCCAAAGTCCATACTCCCGCACCGGTCAAGCCGAATGAATTGAGGTTGACACTATGGGTATAGGTTCCTTCAGCACCCACGTTCCAGTCGCCAGGCCAATCACTCGCGATGGTGTAACCCAAGGTCAGGTCATACCCTCCGATTTCAATGCACGATCCGTTCGGATCACAGATTCCAATCAGAAGATCACCGGCCCAACTCGATCCCGCAGAGGCGGAATACGCCACGCTAACGTCCAATTGATCGAGTCCAGTGCTGCTCGTCGCCTCCATTGTAAACGTTTCACTGGAAGTGCCGGTGAGGTTGTTGACGGCAAAAGCCCAATCGCTGGTGCAACTGCACGGAACGCCGTCCTGCGGCATAATACAAGACCCATCGTCCTCCGTAGCATCGGCGTCGTAATTGCACGCTTCCGAATCGGTACAGCCCTGACAACTGAAATCGCAGCTGCCGTCGTCCTCAGTGGCTGCGCTATCGTAATTGCAGGCGGTAGCATCTGTGCAGCCACATCCTATCGTACACGCAGGAGCACATCCGTCTGAAGTCGTCAAGCTCGCCCGGAACCCGCCGGGAGCAAACAACGCTTGCATGCGCGTTTTCTGGCCCGCGGTGAACAGGTTCATGCACGCATCGTCCGAATAGTCCATGTAGTTCTGTACCATGTCCGTGCTGCTGCAACTCACGTGACCCGTAGCGCAACCGAAATTTGAAGCATCGGAATTCGGCGTGTCCGCTACCTGATCGTCCTGGTTGCAGTTTCCATCCCCCCAGATGTGATAGAGATTCAACCAGTGGCCCACTTCGTGCGTGGCCGTTCGACCGAGGTTAAACGGAGCGGTCGCGGTCCCGACGTCACCAACATACCGGTAGTCACAGACTACGCCATCGGTTGACGCGGGTCCCCCCGGAAATTGCGCATAGCCTAAAATTCCCCCTCCGACATTGCAAACCCAAAAATTCAAATACGACCCCGTTGGCCAAGCATCCGAGCCACCTGAACTCGAGAACTTCACATTGTCGGATGTTCCGAACGAAGAGACAGAAGTAGAAACCCGCAGAATGCCGTCTGTTGGATTGCCTTGTGGGTCGTTGGTCGCCAAACAAAACTCCACCTCTGAATCGGCTGCCTGCGACCATGTGTTGTCGGCGTCGCTGTTGAGGCGTCGGAAGTCGTCATTCAGAATTTGCAGTTGCGACAGAATTTGAGCATCGCTAATGTTTTGGGTAGCGTTGGCATAAACCACATGGAATACCACCGGAATGGTCACAACCGTGCTGGCTTGATTTGAACGTTGTTCGCCCGACTGAGATTCCCAATGCTGCGTTTGTTGCTCAATCCGCGAACGCATTTCTGAGAATTTCGTTCCTCCCATCATTTCGACATACTTGTCGTGCGAAGCACAGGTACGGTGCGCTGGCACCCCCTGCGCATCGGCAGAATTTGGAGCCATATTCTGAGCAGAACAAATACCTGCAATCAAACAAAAAGCGAAAAGGAAATGGAAGTGGCGCATGATGAAAGCAATTGGGTATGCTTTCAAGATATCAATAAATACGACGGAAACCCCTTCGATCGGGCTGAAAGTCGGGCGTGGTATTCAGATTTATGCCATTTGCTCCTTGCGACCGAGGTTCCACAACATTTTGGTGTGAAGCGCAAGGGCTCCCGCAAATGTGGTGGAGGAGCGATAGGGCAAGCCAAATTCCTCTGCAGTCTTCTTCACAATCGGGGCCAAGGCACTGAAGTGAATGTGTGAAATCTGAGGGAACAAATGGTGTTCTATTTGGTGATTCAACCCACCGCACATCCAGGTGAACAACTTGGAACCTGTGCCGAAATTGGCAGTGGTCTTCAATTGGTGGGACAAAGGATCATCGTCCATTTTCGCGCCGGCCTCGGCTTCTGCAAATTGCAAATCTTGCACGTGTGCTGGCTGGAAGATAGAAGCAAGGATCAAGCCTGTCACCGCGTGCATGACCATCCATCCTAAAATTACTTGACCAATGGACAAGCCACTAAAGAATGCTGGAATCACGAGGATGTAGGTGAAGTACAACAGTTTCGAAAACAACAATTCAGTAAATAGTTTTCGGAATGTCGAGCCCGAGGACTTGATGAGATCATTGCTCTTGTAGCGATACAGCGCCAACCAATCTTTGGCCGTCATCCAAAACAGGGTCATGATGCAATAGAAAAACCAAGCGTAGATAAACTGAAGCTTGTGAATCTTCTTGAGCGGGCGATCGGGCGTGAAACGAAGGATTCCCGGTGTATCGATGTCTTCATCCAAACCACTAATGTTGGTGAAAGAGTGGTGCAAAACGTTGTGCTGGATTCTCCAAAGTGCCGCACTGCCTCCTACGAGATCCAGTACCCGACCTACGATGTTGTTGACCTTCTTGCTTTTGCTATACGAACCGTGATTGGCATCGTGCATGACGTTCAAACCAATACCGGCCAATCCAAGTCCCATAGCCACTTCGGCGACCCAAAACCAGGGACCTCCACCGATGGTTCCAAAAGCAAACAGGGCCCAAGGAACAAAGAATAGAGCGATCATCGAAACACTCTTCACATGCAAACGCCAATCGCCGGTGCGTGGTCGTCCCGATTCCTCGAAATAAGCATCGACACGGGCCTTCAAAGTCTTGCTAAAAGCTGTGGAGTCTCGGTTGAATCGAACAATAGGAATTTGCATAGAATCGGTATTAACTGAAGACGAAGGTACGATGAGAATGAATAGTAGTATGACGTGGATAGGAACGAGGAAGTTTTTGTATCTTCGCCGTCCGTTGGGTGCATCGGATATTGGTGCAGACAGCAGGATTGAGGGCATTTAGCTCAGTTGGTTAGAGCGCTACATTGACATTGTAGAGGTCACAGATTCGAATTCTGTATTGCCCACACATTCAGACCCCTCGTCTACCGAACACGGTTGACGAGGGGTTTTGCATTGTATCGCAGAAAGGAGGGGATACGGCTCAAAACTTTCACTGGACTGTGGACAAAGGTTGGCTGCGGTGGAGCTCGAAGAAAGGGTGGATTTCAATTATAAGTGTACTTTAGACACTCAATGAAATTGTTATGACAGGAACATTTGCCAGAGCAGACTACGCAGTCTTTATCATTTATGCATTGCTCATCTTGGGCGTCGGATTGTGGGTTTCTCGCAACAAAGACGGAAAGGAAAAGAGTGCAGAGGACTACTTTTTAGCGAGTAAATCCCTTCCATGGTGGGCGATCGGCGCGTCGTTGATCGCAGCGAACATATCAGCTGAGCAGTTCATCGGCATGTCGGGTTCCGGGTTTACCCTCGGTTTGGCCATTGCTTCCTACGAGTGGATGGCGGCCTTGACCTTGATCATTGTCGGCAAGTATTTCTTGCCCATCTTCATTGAAAAGGGCTTGTACACCATTCCCGAATTCGTGGAAAAGCGGTACTCCACGAATCTCAAAACCATCTTGGCGGTTTTCTGGATTGCGTTGTACGTCTTTGTGAACCTCGCTTCGGTGTTGTACTTGGGTTCTTTGGCGCTTGAGACCATCATGGGGGTGCCCATGGTGTATGGCGTGATGGGTTTGGCGTTGTTTGCGGTGGCATACTCACTGTACGGTGGGCTTTCTGCTGTTTCCTGGACCGATGTGATTCAAGTGGTTTTCTTGATTATCGGGGGAATGGTCACGACGTATTTGGCGCTGGACACGGTATCAGGAGGAGAGGGAATGTGGGCAGGACTTTCCGCGATCATGGATGCTGCACCCGACAAGTTTGCGATGATTCTGGACAAATCCAATCCGGAATATGATAACCTACCGGGCATTGGTGTACTGGTCGGTGGCATGTGGGTAGCGAACCTCTATTACTGGGGTTTCAACCAATACATCATCCAACGGACGTTGGCGGCCAAGTCGCTGAAGGAAGCGCAAAATGGAATTTTGTTCGCAGCTATTCTCAAGCTCTTCCTCCCTTTAATTGTTGTCATTCCTGGCATTGCCGCGTATGTCATGATCAATGATCCAGCCATCATGGCGGGTTTAGGCGAGGCTGGGCAGCTCAACATCCCGACCTCTGAGCAAGCCGACAAGGCGTACCCGTGGTTGTTGCAGTTTCTGCCAACCGGTTTGAAAGGATTGGCCTTCGCTGCTTTGGCTGCGGCCATTGTATCGTCGTTGGCGTCCATGCTCAACTCGACCGCAACGATTTTCACCATGGACATCTACAAGCAATACATCAACCCGAACGCGGATGACCGGGCGACGGTGCGCATGGGTCGGATCAGCGCGGTGGTCGCCTTGGCCATTGCCAGTGTGATGGCGCCGCTATTGGGAGGAATCGACCAGGCATTCCAATTTATACAAGAGTACACGGGCGTGGTGAGTCCGGGTATTCTCGCGGTGTTCATCTTGGGGTTGTTCTGGAAGAAAACGACCAACCAAGGAGCCATTACGGGTGCTTTGGCTTCCATTCCGATTGCGATGTATTTCAAAGTCGCGCCCAAAGGCTGGTCGGACAGCGTCTTGTTTGCAGACCTGCCGTTCTTGCACCAGATGGGGTACACCACGCTGTTGACCATGCTGGTCATTGCCGTTGTGAGTTGGTCACAAAACAAAGGGGCTGACGACGAGAAAGGCATTGCCATTTCCTCGGAAACATTCAAGACGGGAAGTATTTACAACGTCGGAGCCTTCGCTGTCATGATCGTGCTTGTGGCGCTCTATGGATTGTTCTGGAGCTAAGCGGGCAGCGTAGGATTAAGGCGTGACGATCTGATGCGACCAGCGGTTGCCGTTGGAATTGACCACGGACACGATCCAATTTCCTGATGAGGGGACATCGATGAAAACCTGACGTTGCTGGCTGCATGCGCCTTGCGCTGCGAGCCGGCCCTGGACATCCCAAAGCGCCCACTCTCCGGTAGACCACGATTCGGGAAATTGCAGGGCGATACCGGCTGAGGTCGCCGTGCAGACCGGTAAAACGAAGTCGCTTGGATGGTCCACATCGAAGGGTGTTTCAATGCTGCCTTTGAGGTACTTGACCGTCCCGTCACTGCTGTTTTGCCAAACAAGGTGGAGGGTCGGCGTGTAGTCCGTTCCTGTGAACACCAATTGAGGGCGGCGATGTTGTCCGGACCATTCTGACGTCAAGTTGACAGCGATGTCCGTCAAAGTCATTCCGTTGCTCACGGCCAATTGCACATCGTACCCACCGGAATTTTGTTCCCAGGCCAGTGCGATGATGGGATCTCCATTGATGGGGCTCCACACATCCAGAGTCGGATTGTTTTGGGTGGCATTTTCAAATTGATTGACGGTCACAGGCACCGTACCGAGCAAAGCACCTGCGCCATCGTTCGCATCCAAGTTCATGGAACTAACATAGACCCTGCTTTGTCCCGTCACGCCACCACCGTTCATGAAGGCCGCACGCCATGATCCGTCCGGAAGCGGTCCACAAACTGCCGGTCCAGCGGCGGGGCAACTGTTGATTTCCCAGTCGATCGGATCCATGTCAACTGCCGTGTTCCAATTGATTCCGTCGTCGGAACCGAGAAGCCAGAAGTCCCGCACATTGTTGTTGTTATTTCGCACCAAATCATAGTACCGACCGTTGCCCCAAAAAGGAAGCGAAGGACAGCATTCGCAGACCGCATCGCCATCCGCTGCTTCGCTGGCATTGACCGCAGACAGCCAAGACGCCCCCCCATCATTCGACTTCAAAATCCCTTCATACACTTGACTGGTTCCGACCTTGACTCCGGCAAAGGGGTTGCCCTCTGGATCCATCCCTACGCAAGGCATGAAGTGGTCTGTGGTCGCCTCAGGCACCATGGATACGGGTGCTTCCCAAGTGATTCCACCGTCATGAGAGCTCACAGAACGCGCACCCGTGTCCCAATCACCACTGAGCATATAGGTGAGCGTAATGTCGTCTCCATGTGCGGCCATTTGCGGTCCTTCCGAGTCAGACATGAAGATGTTCTCCTCGGGATCAATGGCCGTAGGCTCGGTAAAAGCTTGACTGCCGTTGTCCCACTTGCAAACGTACAAATGGCCGCTGCTGCCAAAGCAAAGCACCAACTCATCGGAGTTGTTCGTGACGAGCCCAATGGACTTGTTGCCGAAATCACTTGAGGCCACATCCATCGGTTCCCCTTCTGGAATGAAGACAAGTGAGCCTTGTGTCAAGAGCGCTTGGGATGGTAAAGAGACGAGGCAGCTGGCAAGAGCGAAGCCAAGATAGAAGAAGGTTTTATTTGAATTCATTCTAAATACCATAAATGAGTGAGGTGTGGACAAGGTACAGCGACTTAATTTTGCCAATATGCAAGGAAAACGTTTGTCTGAAATGAAGCCATTTGAAAAGGGAATCATCGATCGCATTGATTGCGAAGATGGAGCTTTGGCTTTGATTGAGATGGGATGTTGTCCCGGAGAAGAGGTGGAGGTAGCGCATGTAGCCCCTCGTCGAGGCCCTATGGCCATTGTGTCGGGCGGCCGAAAAGTGGCGTTGCGCCGATCTGCAGCAGCGTTGTTGTGGGTCCGACCGCTGGTCGCCGCGACAGAAGCGGTGCTTTCTACGGAGCGCGCTTGGGCCTGATACGTCGTCAACGCGAAGCACTTTCAACGTCTCTTTAGCGCATCACCTGGTAAACGAGCAGCGCCATGCCATAGGCGAGCAACGTGAATCCAATCGCTTGACCCAGAGCCCACGGCCAACTGTTCAGCTCTTTTCGCACGATCACGACGGTACTCATGCATTGCATGGCAAACATGTAAAACACGAGCAAGGAAGCCGCTGAAGCGGGATTTAGCAGCGGTTTGCCGGTGGTCGGATGCACTTCTGTTCCCAATCGTTTTTGCAAGGATCGGATGCTGCCTTCCTCGAGTTGCTCGCCTGGAAATAGTGTCGACATGGTGCCAACAAACACTTCTCGTGCGGCAAAAGAACTCAGAATCGCGATGCCGATGCGGCCATCGTATCCCAATGGACGCACAGCAGGCTCAATGAAATGCCCCAGTTGTCCCAACCAAGAGGCCTCCATGATGGCCGATTCTCCAGCGGCTACATCTTCCGCCGTAATCGCTTGGGCATGCTGAGCTTTGGCTGCGTCCATGGCTCCGGAAGGACCGACTTTCCCCAGCCCCCACAAAACCAATGAAACGATGAGAATGACCTGTCCAGCGCTGCGAACAAAGTCCCATCCTTTGGAGGTCATCTCTTGAAGCACTTCCCACACCTTGGGCCAACGATAAGCCGGCCACTCCATGGTAAAAGAGCCTTCTTGACGTTGGGGCAAAGCGCGGTGCATTACCCAGGCCAACGCCAAAGCAGCGAACGTACTGACCGCATAGAGTCCGAATAAAAAGAGCCCTTGTTGGTTGAAGAGTCCGCCGATCACTTGCTTGTCCGGAACCAAGAATCCAATCAAGAAGGCATAGACCGGAAGACGAGCGCTGCAGGTCATGAGCGGCGTCACCAAAATGGTCAGCAAGCGTTCCCGTTTTCCCGTAATGGAGCGAGCGGCCATGACGGCAGGAACGGCACATGCCAATCCTCCGACCAACGGCACAATCGAGCGACCATTCAGCCCAATTCGTTGCAGGAATTGATCGCCCAAGAATCCAACACGTGCCATATAGCCGGTGGCTTCCATTGCGCTAATCAAGCCAAACAAAATCATAATTTGAGGGACGAAAACGATGATGCCTCCCAATCCGTTGAGCAATCCGTCCAGAATCAAACTACGCCACCATGTTTCCGGCAAAGAGTCAAGGGCCATCCTGTGTACCCCACTGAATGCGGCATCGACCAAATCCATGGGATAGGCTGACCACGCATAGACGGCTTGAAAAAGTGCGAAGAATACCCCGGCCAAGATCACATGCCCCCAAATCGGGTGCGTAAAGATGCGGTCCAGCTGCGTGGTGCGTTTGCTCGATTCCTTCCAATCGTCCGCTTTCGAATTCTTGGGCCAACGCTCCGTCCATTTTCGAATCCGTTCCATCCGCCACCCGGTTTCCTCCAATTGCAGCGCTGCACTGGATTGCGGAATTTCATCCTTGGCCAGCGAAAGCGCAGCTTGTTGAGAGGGCGTGAGCCACGTTGGAATTTCCTTGAGCCGCAAATACCAGGAAAGTCGTTCTGGTGACTCTTCCGGGAACGCTCCCTTCAAGAGGGTGAATGCGGCCTCCCATTCGGAGGGTGTGAGGCGCGGCTCTTTAAGCGTGCTTTCCCGCGGCACCGTGGAGAGCAGGGCTTGTTTCAATGCAGCGGTGGAATCTTCCACCGCATTGATGGTCACCACGTCAATTCCAGTGAGCAGGACCCATTCCGGGACATCAATGGGAGAATCATCCGTTTGATTGATCACAATGGAGGCGTTGAACTGAAGCTCCAATGCCTGCAATACGAGGAACAAACTGCTCCGCAATTGAGAGCTATCCACCACGAGCCAAATGGCATCAGGCCGCGAGTCTGGATTCGGGTTAAACAACACAGCTTGGGTAATGCGTTCATCTTCTGATTGGGCATACAGACTGTATGTCCCTGGCAAATCCACCAGCGTCAAATGCTCTTCGTCGCGCATTTTCGCTTCCATGGCATCGACCGTTACCCCCGGCATGTTGCCCACCTTTCCGCGCCCAAAAGTCAACCGGTTGAAGACGGTTGTTTTGCCACAATTGGGATTGCCGATGAGCGCAATTTTCACGAGATGAAATTCGATGTTGCAATGCCCGTATCCAATCCCTCGAACAAGTGAGTTTTGGCCGAGAGAAGAGTCAATTTTTGACCAACCACGATCCGGGATTTTGTGGAGTTTGTGTCTTGCCTTGTACGGCCCATACTTCGAAGTGGAGCGCTGAACGATTGGCGGAAGATGTCACCTGACCAATGCGCTCGCCGACCTCAATGCGGTCGCCTTTCTTCATGGATACATTTTCCAAATTGCTGTACACTGTGCGGAAGGCTCCGTGTGAAAGGATGAGGGTCTGGCCAGCACCTGGAATGGTGAACAAGCTGCTGACGGTGCCGCTGAACACGGCGACAACAGAACTGCCGGCATCGGTTGAGATGTCGATTCCATTGTTTTCGATGGTAATTCCGGGGATGGTCGGGTGGGGTTGCCGACCGAATTTCCCGGTGATCACTCCCCGCAAGACGGGCCATCGGAGGGAGTTTTTATTCCGTTCGAATTCAGCTGACACAAGTTTTCCTTCGGGTGTTAAGGCGAATTCCCCTTTGGATGAAGCGCGCTCTGCGGCCAATTCTTCCTCGATGATCCGACGAATGGCATCGTTGAGTCGCTGCTGCTCTGCCTGAGCTTTCTTGACTTGTTCGCGCAAACGGGATTCTTCTCCGCGCAAACTGGCGACAAGTTGAGCGCGCTCAGCCCGGTCGCTTTTCAGTCGATCGCGCTCCTGCTCAATGTCTGTCAGTACGGCTTGCAAGGATGTCCGTTCTTCCTCCATCGACAGTTGGTTGGTGTGCAATTTTTTTTCAGCATTCTCAATCTCAATGACCTGTTCTTTCCGAAGGGTGGTGTAGGATTGAAGAAGCTGAAAACGCAAGGCGGCTTGAGAGAAATCGGAGGCAGAAAAAAGATAGAGCCAGGGGTTTTGGGAAAGTGAAATGCGGTAAGCGCTCTGGATCATCCGGGCATACTCGTCTTTCATGGCGCCTATATGTCCCTGCAATGCACGGATTTCTCCGTCTGTGCTGCGCATGGAGCGTTCAGTGGCGCGAATCTCAGATTGGTGGTGACGGACTAGTTTTTCACGTAAAGTGACCCGTTTTTCAATGAGTCTGAGCGACCCCACGGCGTCGTTCCGATTCGCTGATGCATCTTGGAGCAAGCGCTCTGTCGTTGCGATTTGATCGTTGATGGCATCCCGTTGGCGCTGCAAGCTGGCCTTGTCTTGAGACCAGGAACCGAAGCTGACGCACCAGAAGCTGAGCAGCAGAAAGATGGATTTAAAATCCCGTGCGACGCTCATAATTGTCCGGAATTTCAAAGGGGAAGTCGTACGCTCTTCCAAAGCGGAGGCGCATGATCTCCCACTCCATGTTCAAATCACCGTCAGGAGTGGTGACCTTAAGTCGAATTTCATTCGGCCAGCGACCTTGTTCCCGATCGATGAAGTCTTGTCGCTCAATGGTCATCGAACGTTGGTAGTACAAATCGTCAAAACGATCTTGAAGCGGGTCGAAGGTCAATCCATCAAACCAATGTCGCTTGACCAAGAGTTCACTGTCATCGGTGCGGTTTTTCACCCGTTCATATCGCCGATCGGTAGCCTGAATTCCCAAAGAGTCTTGCGGTTCAAGTGCATTGTTGTCTACGCCAACCAAACGCTTAATGCGGCGTTTGTACTTGCTGATCAGGGCATAAGAATACCCGTCAATGCGGCTGTGAAACTTATCGAATTCAGGGTCGATCCCCATGGGACGCCCCGTGAGGATGTCTTGGATGTCTCGAAAAGAAAGCGGTGTGTCGGCCCACGCACTGAGCACGTCGTAGTCACCTGAGAAATGGAACCGATTGCCAGGAATCTTACTAATGAGTCGCACGGAATCGGGCTGCAACAACATGCGCGCGACTTCAACTCCCAACGCCGGAGAAATACTCACCCAAATCGCACTGTCCTTCGCCATCCGGATCGAGGCCTTGAAGGAATCGACTCCATTGTCTGTTTCTACCGACGCATCGATTTTCATCCCGAGCCATTGCCAAGGAATTTGCTGAACTTCGAAGGATTCCAAGACTTGATTGGGGTTCAAATTGCGCAACGGTTTGCCTCTGGCAATGCGTTGTTCATTCGAGCAACCGGTCAAAAGCCCCAGGAGGCAAGCGAATAAGACGAGGATATGTCGACGGCGCTGCATCAGGATCCGGCTTCAATTTTACGCTTCAAAGAAGCGGCATTCCCGCCACGTTCTAACGCGACATTCCAGGAATGCAGAGCGCCTTCTGCGTCCCCCATGGCAGATCGAATGTCTCCGTCATGTTCCCAAAATGTGCCATCGTTTCCCGTTGAAAGAAAGAGCGCTTGTGTGATGTAGTCCTGTGCTTCTGCATAGCGCTCGAGTTGGAAAAGCACCCAGGCATGGGTGTCGAGAAAATTGGCCTCATCGGGCACCAACTCGATTGCCAAACTGCTGCATTCTAATGCGCGTTGGAGGCTGCGCTTGTTTTGGGCTAAGCGATAAGCGTGGTTGTTCAGGACCAAGGGGTCACGGGGTGATTGAGACAAACTCCGTTCATAGGCAGCCTCAGCGGCTTCGTTGTCATCGGTTTGATAGAGAGCATCACCTAGCAATCCGGCTAAACGCGCTTCCAGCAGAGGAGCATCGAGCACCACGGCAAGGCCTGCCTTGAAGAACCGAATGGACTCCTGAATGTCTCCCAACTCGAGCGCTCCGAGTCCAGCCATGAGCCCAAATTCGGCCTCCAAAGGGAATCGATCCAGGGCGTCTTGAGCATGCTGAAACATCGCTGCGATTTCTCCTTGTTCAGCATCCAAGGCGATGAGGTTGGACCATGCGGAGGGAATGTGCGGGATGACACGGACGGCCACTTGCATGTGCTCTCTGGCCAATTCGGGGTTTCCCAACATCTGAGCGAGATCCGCTGCGAGCATGCGAATGCTCCCATTTTCACCATGAAGACCGATAGCGCGATCCATGAGGAGCGAGAGGGGAGGCAATAAGCTCGGGTTGACAGATGCGATGCGCAGATATTGAAGCAAAATATCGTGCTTCTCTTCAACGAGAATATCTTCGGATTCGAAGGCCCGCAAAAGAGCGTCTTGCGCTGCTTCAATTTCTTCTTGACCGGTCCAGATTTCAGCCAACTCCAATTGGACGAGCCCGTTGGAAGGGTCAGCCTGTTCAAGCTGAAGGAGGACGTCCAATGCGGCATCTTCTTGCTCTGTAGCCAAGAGCATTTGCGCCCATTGCAGCTTGAATTCGAAATGATCGGGATAGAGAACCACGGCATTTTCAAGTGCGCGGTAAATCCCCAAATAATCCTGCTCCAGCTCCATCAAGTAAAGGCGTTGGAGCAGCACATCGGGGTCGTTGGGAACGGCTTCTTCATACGCAGCGCATAGCGTGATGGCCTGTGCAGAGCCTCCAGCATTGGCGAGCTGAATGGTCCAATCCATGGCCCATTCAAAATCACCGGTCCGCCGGTCTAGAATCCACAGGAGGTCGTCAAGCGCCTCGTCAAAATGGTCCAATTTGAGGTGAGCCTGAGCGCGATATTCACGATACCACCGATTTTCCGGTTGAAGCGATTGCGCCGCATCAAAATGAATCATTGCTGCATCCCAACGCTGGAGTTCCAGATCGATTTTCCCCAAGTCAAAATGCAAGGCACTTTCGTTGGGCTCCAAATCCAGACATTGCATCAACCCTGAATAGGCCGAAGCCGGATCGCCTTTTGCCAAATGATTTTGTGCGTCGAAATACGTCCGTTGAAATTCTTCTGAATAAACCGGAAGTTGGGACAAATCGCTCGGCCCTTTGCAACTCGATACCCAGAGCAATCCTGCGAAAGCAAAGAACTGGCTGATTGGGAAATGGGAGCGGAAGAGGCGAGGATGCGGCATGGCTTCAGTCGATAACGTTGTAATCGCCGAGGCTGATGTCCTGCGAGCGTCCTTTGAGTTGGGCATGATTTCCGATCATGGAGTCGGAAATGACCTTATTTTCAATGGTCGCGTGATTCTGAATCAAGGAATTCTGAACGCGGCTATCGGCAATGGTCGTGCCTCCGCCAATGCTGACATGCGGGCCAATGATGCTGCGCTCAATGCGGACGTTTTCGCCGATGTAACACGGAGGCAATATGACGCTGTCGATGAGTTGGACTGAATCGGGCACGTGGATTTGGTCAGACGTCAAGTCCAAGATGCGTTGATTCGTATCCACAGTCGCGACCTTGTTGCCGCAATCCATCCACTCTGAAACCCGACCCGGTTCAAATTGCATGCCTGATTGCGTCATGTTGCGCAAGGCATCAGGCAGTTGGTACTCTCCTCCTTTGATGACGTTGTGATCAATCAATTTTTGCAATTCATCTTTTAAACGCGCACCGTCCTTGAAAGCGTATATGCCAATCATGGCGAGATCACTCACAAAGTCTGCGGGCTTCTCGATATAATCTTCGATCGCGCCTTGGGCATCAGTAACCACAACGCCAAATGCACTCGGGTCTTCGACTTGCTTGACGAAGAGCACACCGTCTGCATCGGGATTGATGGTGAAATCCGCACGAAACAACGTGTCCGCAAAGGCCACCACCACCGGTCCCGTGAGACAGGCGGATCCACATAAAATTGCATGTGCCGTACCGAGAGGTTCATCTTGGTGGCAAATGTGACCCTTGGCTCCCAAGCGTTCCGCCATGGCGAGCAATTGGGCCTCGGTTTCAGCGCCGAAATCACCAATGACAAAGGCAATTTCTTCGACCGGCTCAGCGCTCATTGCTACGATGTCTTCGACGAGACGTTCTACAATGGGTTTGCCGCCAACGGGAAGGAGTGGTTTAGGGACGGTCAACGTATGCGGGCGCAATCGGCTTCCTCTGCCGGCCATAGGGACAATGATGTTCATCTTCTCTTTCGTTTAATGCGTTCCCGTGCTTCCAAATCCTCCTGCTCCTCGTTGGGTGTCCGGCAGTGCATCGGCTTCGTCCCATTCAATGCGCAGATACCGAGCCAAAACCAATTGGGCGACGCGTTCTCCATTTTCAATGGTGAAGGCTTTCTTTCCGTGATTGACCAATAAGACGCCAATTTCACCCCGGTAATCTGCATCAATGGTGCCGGGCGCATTGAGCACGGTGATGCCATGCTTGAAGGCCAATCCGCTTCGCGGTCGGACTTGCAATTCTGTTCCTTCTGGCAGCGCCACAAAAAGGCCTGTTGGGATGAGTTGAAAAGCTCCAGGCTCGAGGACAATGGATTGAGGCAGATGCGCACGAACGTCCAAGCCTGCGCTCAGGGCTGTGGCATAGTCCGGCAAAGCATGGCCACTTTCATTGCGAACGATGACGGTTGACAGGGCACTCATTTTCCTGGGAAATTGGGTTTTCTTTTGTTGATGAAGGCCTGTGTGCCTTCCTGGAAATCTTCTGTTTCGAAGGATGCGCCAAAGCATTCAATTTCGGCTTCGAATCCATTGACTCCATCCTCATAACCGGCCAAAATCGCCTGAATAGAGGTTTCAACGGCTGTGGGAGAATTTTTCAAAATCCGCTGGGCCATTTTCTCCGTTGCGGCGTGAAGCTCGCTGAGGGGAACGACTTGATTGACCAGGCCGCATTGCAAGGCTTCTTCTGCCCCGACCATCCGAGCAGTGAGGATCATTTCCATGGCTTTGCCTTTCCCAACCACTTGGGGCAAGCGTTGTGTTCCACCATAACCAGGAATGACGCCCAACGAAACTTCAGGAAAACCCATGCGTGCGGTATCCGACGCCACGCGCATGTGACATGCCAAAGCAAGTTCCAGGCCACCACCCAAGGCAAATCCATTGATCGCAGCAATGATGGGTTTTCCGCTGCGTTCGATTCGATTGAACAACAATTCCTGACCGTGGTCGGCCAAATGCCTTCCTTGTTCTGCGTCGAAGTCCGCGAACTCTTTGATGTCTGCTCCCGCTACAAAGGCTTTTTCTCCGCTTCCCGTGAGTACAATAACGCCCACTTCAGCATCCGATTGGGCCGATTGAATGGCTTCGGCCAAAGCGCGTATGACCGCCGCATTGAGGGCGTTCAGGGCTTCGGGCCGCTGGATGGTAAGCGTGCAAATACCCGCGAGTTTTGTTTGATGGATCAAAGTGGAGGACATGGGCAAGAGTCGATTGTGTTCAATGGGCAAATTACGAAATGAGGAGGACGGTCAAGCGTGGATTTCGAGTGCTTCCAAAGAACGTTTTCCAGCGCGACTTGAAAGCAATTGTTGTGTGTACGGATGTTGCGGGGATTCCATGATTTCCGAAGTTTTTCCTGTTTCAACCAATTGACCATGTTGCATGACCAACAGGCGATTGCAGAAGGACTCCATCACCCCGAGATCATGAGAAATAAACAGGAAGGTCAACTGGCGCGCATCACCAATTTTGGCCAGTAAATCCAAGATGGCCCGTTGAATTTGGACATCCAAGGCGGCGACGCTTTCGTCAAGAACCAGAAATTCGGGTTCCATGGCCAAGGCGCGCGCAATCACGATGCGTTGACGTTGACCTCCGCTAAAACTTCGGGGATAACGCAGGGCATCTTCGGCCTGTAGACCGACTTCTTCGAGGAGTGCAATGGCGCGATTTTCGGCTTGAGACGTGCTGCATCCCAAGTGTTTCAGCACTTCTTCCAATGCGCGACCGACGCGCATCTGAGGGTTCAACGCACTGTAAGGGTCTTGAAAAACGAGTTGTGCGAACTTCCGGGTCCGCTTCATGGACTTCCGGTTGTGCGTTTGGACGGGGTGGCCATCCATGACAATCGTGCCCGACGAAGAATCTGTCAATCCCAATAGAAGTCTTCCCAAAGTCGATTTTCCGCTGCCGCTTTCGCCGACCAGGCCAATGCGTTCCCCGCGGTGAATGGTCAAACTGACATTCCGCACAGCGGTGAATTCAGCGGTGACGCGCCCCAAAAGGTTGCGATGAGTTGGAAAGGACTTCGAGAGTTGATTCACCTCAATGAAGGGTGTTTTTTTCGCCGAGTCAAACAGGCGTCGTGGTCGCTCTTTTGCTTTGAGCAACGCCGCTGTGTACGGATGTTCTGGATGCAAAAACACATTCCAGGTAGGGCCTTGCTCCACGATGACACCATCTTTCAAGACCAAAACGTGATCGGCGATATCGCGAACGACATCGAGATCGTGGGTAATGAAGAGCACGGCCAATCCGCGCAGCTTTTGCACCTTTTTGAGCAAGGCGAGGATGGATTGTTGCACCGTGACATCCAATGCCGTCGTAGGTTCGTCGGCGATGAGCACCTCGGGTTCTGCTGCCAACGCGATGGCGAGCATGATGCGTTGTTTTTGCCCCCCGCTCAGTTCGTGAGGGTACTTGCGGAACGTGATTTCTGGATCGGGTAATTCAACTTCTTTGAACAACTGTTGCACCCGCATTCGTGCAGCACTTTGTGAGCATTTCTGATGCAAAGTCAAGACTTCAGCAACTTGCAAGCCAACGCGCATTGAAGGATTGAGGGATGACATGGGGTCTTGAAAGACCATGCTCAATCCGCGGCCCAATGGAGCGCGATTGACTCCTTGAGGCTCCACCCACAGCGTTTCGGAGGGCACATGTTGAACGCTTCCATCAACAACGACTCCTCCGGGAGGAAGCAAGCCCATGATGGCCGATGAGGTGATGCTTTTTCCAGAACCGCTTTCACCAAGCAAAGCGGTCGTGCAGCCTGCGAACAAATCGAATGTAACGCCGCTCGTGACCGGTTTTTCTCCATAAAACGCAACGGATAGGTCGCGAATTTGGAGAAGGGGCGCAGCGGCAGTCAATTCTCCCATCAGAGAGTTCCGCGGGTTTCTTGTTCGCGCTCTATGGCTTCGAAAAGTGCTTTGAAATTTCCTTTCCCAAAGGACTTGGCACCTTTGCGCTGTATAATTTCAAAAAACATGGTCGGACGATCTACCACTGGTTTGGTGAAAATCTGAAGCAAATAACCTTCATCATCCCGATCGATGAGGATTCCAAGCTCCCGCAAAGGCGCAAGGTCTTCATCGATGCTTCCAACACGGTCAAGAACCGTATCGTAATATGAATTGGGGACTTGGAGGAATTCGATTCCCCGATCGCGCAAAGCGGTGACCGTTTCGATGATGTTCGATGTGGCGACGGCGATGTGTTGCACGCCTGCTCCCTGATAGAAATCAATGTATTCTTCAATCTGGGATTTTTTGCGTCCTTCGGCAGGCTCATTGATGGGGAATTTGATTCGACCATTGCCATTGGACATCACCTTGGACATCAACGCAGTGTATTCGGTGGAGATGTCCTTGTCATCAAAGGAAATCAACTGAGCAAATCCCATGACACGCGCATAAAACTCGGTCCACGTGTTCATTTCGCCCCACCCGACATTCCCAACCATGTGGTCGACAAACTGCAGCCCAACGGGTTGGCTAACTTGGATCGGATTCCACGCTTGGTAGCCCGGCATGAAAATGCCGTTGTAATTTCTGCGCTCCACAAAGGTGTGCACGGTGTCACCGTAGGTCTTGATGCCGCTCAGGACCACGTGACCCGCATCGTCCTTTCGTTCGGTGGGTTCGAGGACACTTTCCGCTCCTCGTGAAGTGGTTTCTTCCCAGCTCTTTTTGGCGTCGTCTACCCACAACGCAATGGCCTTAACTCCGTCTCCGTGCCGATTGATGTGGTCGTTGATCGGACCGTCAGCGACCAAAGGGGACGTCAACACCAAGATGATTTTGTCTTGACGCAGAACATAGGACACCCGATCGCGAACACCGGTCTCCAGACCACAAAACGCGAGGGGTTGAAAGCCCCAAGCCGCCATGTAGTAATACGCACTTTGTTTGGCATTTCCGCAATACAATTCAATGTGATCGGTGCCGAGCAATGGCAAGAAGTCGTCCGCTTCTGCTACGACTTTTTTCAATTCAGGGGAGGACGTGTTCATGGGTTAATCTTCGGGGTTCATTCCAGGCTCAAGCCAGGACTGGTGGTAGTCTGGATGTTCAATGGCCAGGGCTTGCGCGGTAACCTGCAAGGGTCTGAAGGTATCCACCATCACGGCCAACTCCTCCGTCTTGGTTTTGCCAATGCTTCCTTCATAGGTCCCGGGATGTGGACCGTGCGGAATGCCTGCTGGATGCAGTGAGATATACCCTCGGTCGATGCCGGTTCGGCTCATGAAATCACCTTCGACATAGTACAAGACTTCGTCAGAATCGATGTTGGAATGGTTGTAAGGCGCTGGAATGGATTGTGGATGATAATCGTACAAACGGGGCACAAAACTGCAAATCACAAAGGCATCCGTTTCGAAGGTTTGATGCACAGGTGGTGGTTGGTGCACACGACCGGTGATCGGTTCGAAATCATGAATGGAGAGGGCATAAGGAAAGTGGTACCCGTCCCAACCGACCACGTCAAACGGGTGCGATGCGTAAACATAGTCGTGCAATTGACCCTGCTTTTTAATGCGAATGGTGAAAGAGCCTAGAGCGTCGTGTGTTTCCAATTTCGAAGGAGGTCGCAAGTCCCGCTCGCAATAAGGGCTGTGCTCCAACAACTGACCGAAATGATTGCGGTAGCGCTTTGGAGAATACACCGGGTGGGCCGATTCGGTAATGAACAACCGGTTGGAGCTCGTCTCGAATGCAAAACGATGGATGATGCCTCTTGGAATCACCAGGTAGTCACCTGCACCAAAGGGGATTTGTCCCAACATGGTATGCAAGACTCCAGACCCTTCATGCACAAAAACCACTTCGTCGCCATCTGAATTCTTATAGAAAGCGTCCTCTGCCATGCTTTGGCTTGGAGCCGAAAGCAAAATGGTCACATCGCTATTGAAGAGCACAGGAATGCGACTTGTCAAATAATCCGCATCGGGCTTCACCTGAAATCCCTCGAGCTTTCGGCTCAACAAGTTATTTTCAATTGCAGCTTGAGGACGAACATCGACGGATTTCCCGACCCGCTTGACCATGGTGGGTCGATGCAGGTGATAGAGCAGCGAACTCATCCCAACGAAGCCGATGGTTCCAAACAGCTGTTCGTAATGAAGTGTGCCGTCCTCCTTGCGGAACTGTGTGTGCCGCTTGGGGGGAATCTTTCCGAGTTGATGGTAAAAAGGCATATCGATGGTTTTGCACGACCCAAAAACCCATGTGGGCTCCTAGCGGTTTGCGCTAAGTTAGGACGGAGGGGCTCCTTTTGAAAAGTGGGAATGGCATTTTCAAAACAAAACGAACGAAGAAAATCGGCTACCCCGAGGATACACGCCACATGCGAACGAATCCGGGAAGTTTGCCGTCTTCAGCGATGCGCCATTGCAAGGAAAGTTTCTGTCCGGATTCCAGTGGACTGTCGGGGGACAGTCGGTTTTTCCTGACCAAGGATGAGACCTTTACGCCGCATCGCTGTGAGACGGCCCACAAGGTCTCGTCTTTTTGGGATTCGAACCACAAGGTGCTGCCTCGGAAACGTTTGGGTTGCAGGTAAATGATTTCGCCGACTTGGGGAGCGTATTCTTCGCCTCGTCGATCGCGTTTCACTTCATTGTACCGGTACAACTGCCAGGGCATCATGTCCAACTCAGAGGCTAAAAGGTCATAACGGTCACCCGCACCTGCAATGATGAATTGAATGTGATTTTCACTCAGTTGCATCGACCGGTCCCCTGTTATTACAATAGGATTTTTCGGATTCAATCGATTCCCTTTATCTGCGGCGTCTGCGAGATTGTCTGCGAAGTCATCACGCTCTGAGATGAGCTTCAATCCCTCCTCGTCATACGCGGCCAAATCATGCCGTTCAATGAGTTCAATGAGCAAGCGGTCGTACTTGGGATTGGTTGCGTAGCCACATTTTTTCAACCCTTTTGCCCAGCCCTTATAATTGGTGATGTCAAGATCGAATAGAGATTCGTATCGGGGTTTCTTCAGAAAGTCACTGTGGTCTTCGAAGCTCTGAGCAGCATCGTCATAAGCCCGGAAGCACTCATCTTTGCGGTCATCATCATGTTCGACTGTGGCGCCTTTCCAGTTGCCGTGGCATTTGATGCCAAAATGGTTGTTCGATCGTGATGCAAGGGAACTCTTCCCATCGCCACTTTCCAAAATACCTTGAGCGAGGGTAATGCTCGCAGGTATTCCATGAATGGCCATTTGATAGATGGCTTCATCCTTCCACTTTTCGAGGTAGGCACCTCGGCTGCCCTCTGGTTCAACTTGTGCAACAAGAGAAAAGGAACACCCGAGAACCATCCAAATGACCATCCACACGAATACAAGCGGAAACAGCAAAGACTTGCAATGCGAAGGGATGTCGATGGAATGGTGAGAGTGCACGGTATAAGAATGGAGACAAAATTAGATGGATATCTCGCTTCTCTGAGGAATCGCTACGGGACTATTCACCAAAACGGTGTGCATAGTTGTATCCGTTCAAGGTGTCATTGAATCGGCTTCAACCGTGCGCAGGATGTTTCCTTCCTTGTCCGTGATGACCCAGGTTCCGCTGGGCTTTCCTAACGCATTGTATTCGCCCTCGATGTAAGGGGCCCCGTTGGGGTGCCACGTTCGATAAGCTCCGACTTGGACGCCTTCAGAATAATGGTGTTCCGACCACAATGTGCCGTCGTCATAATAGGCATTCCAATCACCCGACTGTTTTCCCGCTTCATAGAAACGGATCTTTTCTAGAGCTCCATTCTGATAAAACGTTTGCACAGTGCTGTCTCCATCGAGGAGAATCACTTCTCGTTTTGTTTTGCCGTCAGTCCATGTATCGGTGATGACATGTTCCGGTTGTGGGGAGCACTGAACCAAAAGAATCAGTGTCAAAGGAATCAAAATGCATCTCATGCTGTGAAATTTATTTCTTGCGTTCAATGGTGTAATCCACCAAACCAATTAATGCTGCCTTGCTGGGACTCTCCGGTATGCCAGCGAGCAATGCCACTGCCTGGTCTCTTAAAGATGTCATTTTTTGACTGGCATAGGCCATGCCAGGCCCCTCGATGATGGCCTGCATGACTTCAGTTACAGCCTCGGGCTTGTTATGGTGTCTTTTGACCAAGTTGATCAAGCGCCTCCGCTCTTTTGGAGAGGCCTCATTCAATGTGTGAATCAACGGGAGGGTCATCTTGCGCTCTCGGATGTCCCCTCCTGTGGGCTTTCCAGTCCGTTCACCAACGCCCAAGTCCAAGAGGTCGTCTTTGATTTGGAAGGCCAATCCGACGAGTTCCCCAAAGGACCGCATGCGCTCCACCGTTTCCGCGTCTCCGCCAGTCGAAGCCGTTCCGCAGGCACAACAGGCTGCAATCAGCGAAGCTGTTTTTCTTCGAATGATATCGAAATAGACCTCCTCCGTGATGTCCAGTCTGCGTGCTTTTTCAAGTTGCAGCAATTCGCCTTCGCTCATTTGCCGGACAGCCTCAGAAGTGATTTTGAGCAAGTCAAAGGCTTCCTGATCCACAGCCATTAACAATCCCCGGGACAGCAAGTAGTCCCCTACGAGCACAGCGACTTTCTTTTTCCAAAGGGCTTGGATGGAGAAAAAGCCACGTCGCATGGGACTTTCGTCGACAACATCATCGTGCACCAGCGTCGCTGTATGAAGCAATTCGATCAAGGAAGCTGCTACGAGCGCGCGTTCATTCAAAGGCTCCCCATTGATTTGTCCGCTTTCCAATCGTGCACAGAGGAAGACAAACAATGGTCTCATTTGCTTCCCCTTGCGGCGAATGATGTAACGCAGGACGGTGTCAAGCAATGCGACATCGGTGCGCATGGCCGACTTAAAATGACCAGCGAAAGTGGCCATGTCATCAGAGACCGGAGCTTGAATTTGCTTGAGGGACATCATGGAATGCAAAGGTACGTTCGACTGACCTCGTCCGGGAAACCTATCTTTGTCGAAAATTCCCCCAATGATTCAATCCATGACAGGATACGGCAAAGCAACGGCGACCATTGGGTCAAGACGTTATGTTGCCGAATTGCGCTCCCTCAACGGAAAGCAACTGGACTTGAACATTCGGATGCCGCAGGCTTTTCGTGAGAATGAAATGAAATTGCGAAAATCACTGGCAACATCGATTGTTCGTGGTAAGAGTGATATGACGCTGCATTATGAGTCAGATTCTGCCGATCAACGTGAATTGAACGGTCCGCTGATTCGACATTATTTGGACCAATTGGAGACAATATCGGAAGAGCGAGGCTTCGAAATAGACGCGAGCTTGCTGGGAACGGTCATGCGCATGCCGGATACGATTCAGCAATCGAAGGAGGAATACGAGGAAGCAGAGTGGAAGGCCTTGGTTGAATTGATTGAATCGGCCACGGCACAATTCATCGCTTACCGAAACCACGAGGGCACGACCATGGAGATGGATTTTCGGGAACGTGTCGAGCGCATTTTGTCCCTGGAGTCTGATTTGGACCCTCTATTGACTGCGCGTATAGAACGCGTTCGGAGTCGCATTCAGTCAAATTTTGATGAGATCAAGGATCGAGGTCGCTTGGATGAAAATCGGTTCGAGCAAGAGGTGCTGTTCTACATTGAGAAAATGGACGTTTCTGAAGAACGCGTTCGACTAAAAGCGCACTGTCAGTATTTCTTGGACATGTTGGATACTGAAGTTGGACAAGGAAAGAAGCTGGGTTTTATTGCCCAAGAAATGGGCCGTGAAATCAACACACTCGGAAGCAAGGCCAACGATGCTGAAATCCAGCGGTTTGTGGTTCAAATGAAGGATGAGTTGGAGAAGATCAAAGAACAGGTGCTCAACGTATTATAAAGGAATGAGTGGCAAGGCCGTTATATTTTCAGCACCATCTGGCTCAGGTAAAACTACCATTGTGCGACACCTGCTTGAAAACTCAGGGCTGCCATTGGGTTTTTCAATTAGCGCTACAACCCGCTCTGCTCGTGGGAAAGAGCTAAATGGTGAAGATTATTTCTTTATGACTGTGCCCGATTTTAAAAAGCGAATTGCCAACGGAGATTTGGTGGAGTGGGAGGAGGTGTATGAAGGGGTTTACTATGGCACGTTAAAATCAGAACTTGAACGTCTCTGGTCTGCTGGAAAAACAGTTTTGTTCGACGTGGATGTGGTCGGTGGGCTGAAACTGCGCGAAACCTTGGGCGATAATGCGTTGGCGATTTTTGTTCAACCCCCCTCTCTGAAAGAGTTGCGCGCACGGCTGGAAAAGCGTGGAACGGATTCAAAAGAACGGATAGACGAGCGCATGGAAAAGGCAGAGTGGGAATGGAAAAAAAGCGCACAGTTCGACCACATCGTGGTCAACAAGGAACTGAAAGTAGCCTGCGAGGAAGCGGCCAGCTTGGTCAAAGGTCATCTAGAGAGTAGACTGGATGCCCCGAATGTGTTTAAAGGATAAACTTCATGCTCGAATCACAGGATAGACGTCCCAAAATCGGGCTTTACTTCGGAACATTCAATCCGATTCATATGGGTCATTTGGTGATTGCCAATCACATGGCGACGCATCAGGATTTGGATGAAGTATGGTTGGTTGTCACGCCGCTGAATCCTCAAAAGGATGCGGTGGAGTTGATGGCACAGGAGCACAGATTGCAAATGGTTCACTTGGCAACAGCAGAGAACGAACTGCTACAAGGAAGTGACGTAGAATTCTTGCTACCTTCTCCGAATTACACGGCAGCGACCATGCGGATTTTGCGGGAACAACATGAGCATGTTGATTTTAGCATCATCATTGGTGAAGACAACTTCCATCAACTGCATACTTGGAAGGATCATTGGGAGTTGGTAAAGCACCATCGCATTTTGGTTTACCCAAGACGAAGCATTGAGGCCGATCAGGCACCCCAAGACATCCAAAACGAAAAAATGGACCGAATTCCGGTTCACCACCCCCACGTTGTTTGGTGTGACGCCCCGATGATCAGTATTTCATCTACTTATCTGCGAAAAGCAATCCTTGAGCACAAGGACATTCGGTACTTGCTTCCAGACACGGTACTGAATTACATCAGCAATAACATGCTGTATGAAGATTCCAGTGAGGCTTAAGTGTTGTTGAAGGCGTTCATGGTACGGTCAAGCCCGGCCGTTGCAAAGCTGCAAATCAGCTCGTCGCACCGTTTGAAACGTTCCGAAAGAGTCGAGGCCTCTGTTTCACCCCATTGACCTAACACATAGTCGACTTGCTGGCCTTTCGGAAATTCTGACCCGATGCCAAAACGCAGTCGCGCATATCCTGACGTTTTCAACACGGTCTCAATATCGCCGAGTCCATTGTGTCCGCCAGCTCCCCCTTTTCCGCGAAGACGCAGTGAACCGAAGGGCATAGCCAAGTCGTCGGTTACGATCAAAACCCGTTCCAGAGGAATCTTCTCAGCGTCCATCCAATACCGAACAGCTTTGCCGCTGAGGTTCATGAAAGTTGAAGGTTTCAGGAGCACCATTGTACGCCCTTTAAAACGTACGGATGCCACATCGCCCAGCCGTGAAACCTCAAAAGAAGTTTCTCGATTCTGGGCGATGGCATCCAAAACATTGAATCCGATGTTGTGTCGGGTGTCCTCATATTCTTTTCCAGGATTTCCCAGGCCGACAATGAGGTACTTCATGCTTTAGTCTTCTGGGACAAAGGTATTGTCCAAGAAGTAAGTATTAATTTGCTGATTCAGCGCTTGCAGAATCTTCTGAATCATCTTCAGTGAGAGAATCAGCAGACATAGCAGCACGGGTGCGTTTGACAGCAACTAAAAGTGTTGCTTCATTCAAAAGCACTTCGCAATTGGGAACGTCAATGTCTCGGACACGAGCACTGTCACCAATATTCAATTCGCTGACATCAATGACAATTTCTTCAGGCAGAGCAGAGGCGATGCCACGGACTGCGACTCGTCGGAAAAGCATCTGCAGACGACCACCGTTGATAACGCCGGGCGCAGTGCCTGTTGTGCGCAATGGCAGTTCGACACGCACAGGCTTGCCATCAACGATTTGGAGGAGATCCAAATGGACAATGCGATCTGTGACGGGGTGGAATTGAACGTCTTGGACCACACAGTCGTGGGTTTTTCCGTTCAATTCGAGTTGGATTTGGAAGACATCAGGATTGACAATCAATTTGGTGATTTCCAATTCTGATACGGAAAAATGCTCTTGCGAACCACCGCCGTACATCACACCGGGAACCCGGTAGCTGTTACGAAGTTGGGTCGCATCTTTTTTTCCTACGCTCTCTCTTGGAGAGCCGCTCAATGATGCAATTTTCATAATTAATGAATAAGTAAAGAAGAGCTGATGGAACGATTTTCCATCAGACAGGTTAACGTTTGAGCAAACATATCTTGGGCCGAAAGGACCTTGATTTTGTTTGTTTGTTTTTCGGTGTTCAACGGGATACTGTCAGAAACGACAAGTTCCGTGAGGACACTGTTTTCAATGCGCTCGTAAGCGGGGCCACTCAAAACAGCATGGGTGCACATGGCGCGAACAGATTGAGCTCCGTGCTCGATCATCAACTCAGCAGCTTTGGTTAAGGTGCCTGCGGTGTCGCACATGTCATCAATCAAAACAACGTCCTTTCCAGCAACGTCTCCAATGACCGTCATGCTATCAACTTGGTTGGCGACCTTCCGTTGTTTGTAACAAATGGCCATGTCTACTCCGAGGAGCTTCGCATACGAGTTCGCGCGCTTGGTGCCGCCCGTATCGGGGGTCGCAATGCACAAATTGTCTTGATCCAACGCCCGTAAGTAAGGAACAAAGAGTGTGCTTGCGAATAAATGGTCCACCGGAATCTCGAAAAAACCTTGGATTTGATCTGCATGAAGGTCCATCGTAATGAGACGGTCAATCCCTGCAGCGGTTAACAAGTTGGCAACAAGCTTCGCTCCGATGGCGACCCGAGGTTTGTCTTTTCGGTCTTGACGTGCAAAACCAAAATATGGCATGACGGCAATGATCCGCTTGGCGCTTGCTCTTTTCGCAGCGTCAATGAGGAGGAGAAGCTCCATCAAATTGTCGGTCGGTGGATACGTGGATTGTACGATTGCCACTTCTTGACCCCGGACGGTTTCTTCAATGCTCACGGTGAACTCGCCATCGCTAAATCGCGTGGTTTTCACAGGGACCAATTCGGTTCCTAATGATTTTGCAACCAGTTCACCAAAAACTTGGGAAGTAGAACCGGCGAGTATTTTGAGCATATTGGCCACGAATGCACTGCTTTAAAAGGCTCGCAAAGGTAGCGAATTCATGCGGCAAACCCAACGTGATTTATGGTTGGCTCATTTGACTCAACGGACGGTAAACCGAACCGGAATCGTGTAGGTGACACGGACGGGTTTTCCTTGTTGTGTTCCTGCGATCATTTGAGGGACGCAGTCAAGGGCATCAAGGGCAGATTTATCCAGAGCAGGGTGGGCGCTTTTGAGGATGGAAGCCTCCTCAATGTCTCCGTATTCATTGACGTTGAACTGTATGAAAACGACACCACCTGCCCCTGCGTCGACCAGACGTCGCGGGAATTTGGCGCAGGACTGAATGATGCGAATCATTTCGGATTCTGTGCACATGCGCTCCTGCTGGGAGTCTAGGACATTGGTGCACGAGTTGAATCGTGGCATGTGTTCAGCGATCATGACTGTTTCAATGTCCCAATCGTCTGTTTCATTTCCATTGTGATCTCCGTAATCACTGAAGTCATGCAACCTTCCGAGCAGCGGGTCAAGATCTGGATTGGGCGCAGGAAGCGAAATCGTGGGCTCAATGGGTTCGTCAACAATGAAGGGGTGAACGAAAGGCCGAGGAGGTGGGACAGGCTTGGATGGAACGGAGACGGGTGCGATTTCAACATCCAACAAACTTTGCGATTGGTAACTCCAACCTGCGGGCTCGCCCCATTCCATGACGGTCCATTCAAATGAAGCCAATGTGATGGCAAGCGCAGCAATCAATCCGAGTGGAAACAACCGGGGAGTTTTGGGCTCATTCATGGAAGGGATATTGAAAGGTTTACCCCTCAGAATATTCCAATACCGTGCCAATTAATGAAGGCGACTCACTCGGGGCAAATCATTTTGAATCCCTTGCCGTGGACATTGATGATTTGGATTGATTCATCGGGTTTGAGGTGTCTGCGCAGCTTGGCAATGTACACATCCATGGAGCGCCCATTGAAGTAATTGGGATCGCCCCAAATGCTCTTCAAAGCAAACGTCCGTTCAAGCAATTTATTTTTGTGCTTTGCTAAGAGAAAAAGCAACTCATTCTCTTTTGTCGTCAATCGTTGCTCTCCGCCATTCCTTCGAAGAATTTGTGTGTTATAATCAAATTCGAATGACCCGACAGTCAGGGCTCCAACGGACTCATCATTTTCAGGAAGTGCAGCTGAACGGCGCAAGATGGCGTGAATTCGAACCAACAGTTCTTCCATGCTAAATGGTTTGGTCATGTAATCATCCGCGCCCACCTTGAAACCTTCCAGCGTGTCTTCTTTTGTTGAACGAGCTGTCAGAAAAAGAATCGGCAAATGACGACTTTCTCTCCGGATTTCTTCAGCAACCTCAAAGCCATCTTTGCGCGGCATCATCACATCGAGAATGACAAAATCAAAAGCAGATCGATGGAACTCTTTCAATCCTTCTACCCCGTCTTTGGCCCAAATTGCATCAAAGCCTTTGGCTTTCAAATAATCGTGAAGCAATCTTCCGAGATTTGGGTCGTCCTCGCATAGCAGAATGCTGGGGTTGGGTTTTTGACTCATGGTGGGGGTGGATTTGCAGGTTTAAAACAATTCGAAAAACGACAGTCCATTTACAATACACACAGGCTCATGTTTTGGTTGCATCCGAAAAGTCAAGATGTTACTGAGGCAAGAAGAGCACGAATGTGCTTCCCTGTCCGAGTTCACTTTCCACATGGATGCGGCCGTTGTGCCGCTCCACAACGGTTTGCACATAGCTAAGACCAAGACCAAACCCTTTGACATCATGAACATTTCCGGTAGGTACACGATACAATCTATCAAAGACCTTGCCTAAATGTTCTTTTGCAATGCCAATGCCATTGTCTTGAAAACGCAATTCCAAGCCATCTGTTGCCTGAACCGTGCTGATCGTGAGATGGGGGTTGCCCATTGAATACTTCAACGCATTGTCAATCAGATTGAAAACAACATTGGTGAAATGAATGCGGTCTGCTTCCATAATGGGATTGGGGGCTTCCAACCGTAACTCGACTTTACCGCCTCGCTTGCGTATTTGGATGGCCAGGTTCCTCAAAACCTCTTTGATGAGGTCATGCGCATTCAGTGACTGCATGTAAAGCTGCATGTTCCCTGAGTCTGCAAGGCTCGCCTGAAGCACATTTTCGACCAATACTGCGAGTCGTTTGTTCTCTTCCTTGATCAGAGCGATGTAGTGCTTTGTTCCATCTGTGTCCTTGATCATATCCGGGTCGCCAAGTGCTTCAGAGGCCAGTCCAATCGTGCTGATCGGGGTTTTCAACTCATGGGTTAAGTTGTTCATGAGATCGCGACGAATGCGGTCGATTCGCTTGTTCTTGGCGGCACCAATAACGGCTGAGAAAAAGCCCCAGGCGATGATGGAAAGCATCAAGCCTGTCAAGGCGAATTGCCCCAAAAGAGTGTACAATAAGTGACGCGGCAAAGAGGGGAAGTGCAGCCGAAGACTGAGTGTTTCAATGGCGGTTTGGAAAAGAGTAATCTCCAAATCGGATCGATAGGAATCGTCCTTTTCCGACAGTCGTATGGGTTGTCCGTATCGATCAAAAACGGCCATGACCCAAGGGATCTCAATGCCGTGTTTTTGAAGGCTGAGTTCGATTAGACTATCCAACTGAAACGCATCGAATCGACGCAACATGCGCACCTCGGCTTCGTCCAATCCTTCTCCAATTGAGGGTCTTCCCGGTTGCACCAAGGAAGCTTTTGCCTGCGCCTGTTCTTCTGATATGGCTTCGAGTTCTAGTTGCAACGTTCCGGTCGTAGGACGGGAAATCATTTCCGCTACTTGACTCAAGCTGTGAAACACGTTGTCTGTAAAAATCTGTTTTTTCATCTCAATGGACGAGCGCAGCCAAATAATTTGGATTGTACTCATGGAGATAAAGGCCAAAATCATAGCCAATACGAACCAAGGAATGGGGTGTTTGCGAGCGCGTGCCATTGAAGTTGCAGTAAAGATAACCCCCAGTGCGGCGGGCCAAGATGTCTTCAACAACCATTAACATCTCATTGAATTTTAAGTAAAAACGAACGCTAAAACCGTTCGTTTTCACCTGAATTGAGCCATTGAATATTGCAGATGGTCCGGCTTTCTTGCTACCTGCGCTATTCTTACATTTGAAGTTCACTTGTCGAAAAGCCATGATTCCCCCCCACCTCGTAGACCAGGTTATCCAAGCCGTCGTCATTGAAGACGTGGTGGGCGATTATGTGGAACTCAAAAAGTCGGGCAGTTCGTTTCGTGGGTTGAGTCCATTCACAAATGAAAAGACTCCCTCGTTTTATGTGCTACCCGAAAAGGGCATCTTCAAGTGTTTCTCGAGTGGAAAAGGGGGGAGTGCAGTGAATTTTTTGATGGAGCTGGAGAAGTATTCCTTCCCCGAAGCCATCAAACAACTGGCCCAGCGCTATGGCATTGAAATTGAGGAGGAAGAGGTGTCGCCCGAACAGCGCGCTGCGCTGACGGAACGTGAAAGCCTTATTGCACTCAATGCCTGGGCTCAGCAGTGGTTTACCAAGCAGCTGAACGAATCAGAGGAGGGACAAGCCATTGCTCTGACCTATTTTCAAAGCCGGGGATTTCGCCCTGACATCCTCAAGAAATTCAATGTGGGCTATTGCCCAGATCAATGGGAATCCATGAGTTTGGCCGCTCAAGATGCGGGTTATACGAAGGAACGTTTGCTCGCACTCGGGTTATCCAAAGACAAGGACGGACGGTTGTGGGATTTTTTCAAAGGTCGGGTCATGTTCCCCATTCGGGATGTGACGGGTCGATTCATCGCCTTTGGCGGGCGAACCCTTCGCAACGACAAACAATCAGCCAAATATTTTAACAGTCCTGAGAGCATCCTTTATCACAAAAGCGATGTGTTGTTTGGTATTCACCTGGCGAAGCCTGCGATAGCCAAAGAGGACCGGGTGTTGCTGGTGGAAGGGTACACGGATGTCATGGCCATGCACCAGGCGGGCATTGAGCACGTAGTTTCATCTAGCGGAACGGCTTTGACGGACGGCCAGATAAAATTGGTCCGGCGTTACACGAAGAACGTTACGGTGCTTTTCGACGGGGATGCGGCCGGCATTCGAGCCTCCTTGCGCGGGGTGGATTTGCTTTTGGCCGAGGGAATGAATGTGCAGGTGGTCCTGTTTCCTGATGGCGACGACCCGGATAGTTTCAGTAAGAAAGTGAGTTCCGAGGAGCTAAAGCGTCACATTACCTCAGAGGCGAAGGATTTTGTTGCGTTCAAAATGGAGCTTCTTTCCCAGGAAGCGGGAGATGATCCTGTGAAGCGGGCCGAAATGATCCACAGTGTGATGGAATCCATAGCGGCCATTCCGGATGGGATTCAGCAAGGCGTGTATCTGAAATTAGCCGCTGAAGATTTGGGAATGCCGGAGGCTACGCTGCAACTGGAAATCAATAAAATCCAGCGACTCAAGCTGGTTCAAGAGCAAAAGGCTGCGAAGCGGGATGCTTTTCGTCAGCGTCAAGCGGGAATCCAAACGGCCCCTCCATCAGGTGTTCAAATCCCTTCCACTTGGACTGATGACCGGGCGCCAATACCTGCAGATCTCGAGTCGTCCCCTGCGGCCAATGCCGATCAGAGGATGGCCTTGGACCACCGCACGGTATTAGAACACGATCTGATTCGCCTTTTGATTCTTTACGGCACAGAAACGTTGTTTGTCGACATTGAATCAGAAGACCAGGAGAACGAAAACCAGGTGGAAAGCGATGCTGCTGAGCATCCAAAAAAACCAGAGCAGCTGGAGGTGTCTTTTGCAGAATTGATGCTGCATCATTTGGAAGAAACGGAGGTGCCTATGCAAGATGCGCATTGCCAGAAGATTCTCGCAATTTTTCAGTCGTCCATTGCCGCAGGTCGCGTGCCTTCAAGTTTGGATTTGTTGTCGCAGCCAGACACGTCGGTTCATCAGTTGGTGACAGACTTGAGCTTCATTAAAGACATTGTGAGTGAAAGGTGGGGAGAGGTGCATCAAATTTATCCAGCTCGCGAGGCGGACCAACTGCACAAAGCCATGATGGATTCCATGCATCAGCTCAAATTGAACGTCAACAGGCAGGAAATTCAACGCATTCAAGAAGGGCTGATTGCGCTATCAAAAGAGGTGGATGCAGGGGATGACACGGCGATTCACGGCATGAGGGATTTGCTAGAAAAACGGAAGCAATTGGATGCCCAAAAGCGCGAAATAGCGCGTTACTTTGGCTCGACAATCCTTCCTTGAACTTGTGACGGAGCGTTAAGAGAAAACAATGAAAGACTTTATTCAATCGGGCATCCATTGGGGTGATTTTAACTTCACACTTGTGGATGTGATGATCATCGTTTTAATTGTGATAGCTGCTCAGTCGCTTATTTGGTTTCTTCGGGTTGTTTTGGGTCGGGTTTTCCGAAAAACAAGCATTGAGGAAGGGAAGCAATTCATGATTTTGCGGTTGTTGCGCACCCTCATTTATGCCATTTCTGTGGCCATAGCGTTGGAAACAATCGGAGCGGATCTGACCCTGTTGTGGGCGAGTTCGGCAGCCTTGTTGGTGGGCGTCGGTATTGGACTGCAGAACTTCTTCAATGATGTAATTTCAGGATTTGTCTTGTTGTTTGAGGGAGGTGTTCGGGTCGGCGACGAACTGGAAGTGGATGGGATGCTGGTCAAGGTGGAGCGGATTGATTTGAGGTCAACACGAGTGGTCACGCGTTATGGCAACCTGATCGTGATGCCCAACGGACTGATTTCAGGCCAGACCGTTCGAAATTTCAGCCAAGGTGACACGGCGTCCATGCTCGAATTGAAAGTGGGTGTGGCGTACGGATCTGACGTCAAATCTGTTGAACGCATCCTAGTTGAGTGCGCCAATGCAGAGTCGCTCGTTATTCGCAAGAAGGAAACGGCTGCATTGTTCCAGGACTTTGGAGCCTCTTCGCTGGACTTCAGTGTCTTCTTTTGGGTCAATCAACCGTGGTCTCGTAGCGTTATCTCGAGCAACATTCGTTTCCGGGTGGATGAAGCTTTTCGTCGAGAAGGCATTCGCATTCCTTTCCCGCAGCGCGATGTGCACATGATTCCACCAGAGGTAGAATAAACACATGAGGCTGGTTTCGAAAGCGTGAATCAGGCTTCAGATTCGCGCGCGGACCGCAGGTGTAAATTCAACTCGGTCCGGTTTTCCCACCCTCGTGGTTTCCAGGTGTTCTTCACGAGTGTAAAAGCCAAATCCAAGCGATTCCACTTCTTAAGATTGGAAGCGATATGTCCCATGTTCCATCCAATGGCGTCGATGGATATCGTGCTATTTTCGGGTTGTCCAATGGTGATCTTCAAATGCTTGCCTTGGCTGCCAATTGTGCGCGGAGCGCGCGTGCATTGTACGTTTTTCAGAATAAAAACCGGCGTGGGGTTGCCGGGCCCAAACGGTTCCAATTGCTGAAGTTGCCTGAAAGCTTCCAAAGTCAAGTCTTCGAGCAGGACCTCTTGATCACAATGGACCTTGGGCTGAGGAGGTTCCTGATTCAATTGTTCTTTCACCGCAATTTCCAAGCGGGATTTGAAGGCCTCAAGATTGGCTGTTGGCAAACTCAAGCCAGCCGCCATGGTATGCCCGCCGAATTGTGTCAGTAAATCAGAGCACTGCTTCAATGCATTGTGAATATCAACCCCATCCACAGAACGTGCGCTTCCAATGAGTTGACCATTCTCCTCTGACAATACGAAGCTGGGACGGAAGCGCTTCTCAATTAAACGACTGGCAACAATGCCGACGACGCCTCGATGCCAGTTCTCCCCGGAAACAACGGTACAGAAAGCATGCGGGTCTGACATCTCCAATTGAGCAAAGGCTTGTTCCGTAGTGGCCTCATCCACTTCGCGACGTTTCAAGTTCATTTCCTCAATCTCACGGGCGACCTCTGTGGCACGTGTTTCACTCTTCTCCATCAACAAATCGACAACGCGCTGAGCGTGATCCATGCGTCCGGCGGCATTGATTCTTGGACCGAGTGTGAAACTAATGTCCCGTATGCTTTGAGGGGCTTGTTGGATCCCCGCAGCGCGCATCAACGCGAATATGCCTGGCCGTTGACGCTTTTTTAATTGCTTGAGACCCTGAGAGGCCATGATTCTATTTTCATCTCTCAGTTCGACCAAATCGGCTCCAATGCTGATAGCGACTAAGTCCAACTCCTCCAAAACACCCCCTTCTGGAAGGTCCATGGTATGCGCTAAAGCCTGCAGCAACTTGAACGCCACGCCACAGCCTGAAAGCTCCTTAAAAGGATATCCGCAATCGGATCGCTTGGGATTCAGGACGGCGAATGCCTCAGGCAATTTCGATTCGGGGAGGTGGTGGTCACAAATGATAACATCAATCCCGTTTGATTTGGCTTGTTGCAAGGATTCAAAATCCTTGGTCCCACAGTCGAGCGTGATCATCAAGGTAAATCCATTGTCTGAAGCCCACTGCACACCTTCTGAGCTGACACCGTATCCTTCCTCGTAGCGATGCGGAATGTACGTTTTGATTTGGGCTCCAACGCCTTCCAAATAACTTGCCATCATGGCCACAGCCGTCGTGCCATCGACATCGTAATCGCCATAAATCAAAATGCGCTCCTCGTCTTCTATGGCTTCATGCAAGCGATCTACGGCTTTCCGCATGTCCTTCATGAGCAAGGGATGGTGCAGCGCGGTGAACCCAGGATTCAAAAAGTCAATCACATCTTTTAATTGGCTCAATCCACGTTGTAACAGCAGCGACGCAACCAATCGAGTCAAGCCAGCGTCTTGCATCAGGCGTTCAATTTCACTCTGTTCAGGTTTGACTTTGACAATCCACTTGCTGTTTTCCATTGATTTGTAGAGCCAAGTTGGATGAAAAGGATGCGGAGTTGACGCCTTCAACTTATCTTGGCCATGCCTAATTTAGGACAATGAAATTGCAAACGCCTTCATTCAATCGATTCCTGATGCCACAACTTCGTTCCATCACCCTGCTTTTCTCCCTGTTTTTCTTGACCGCAGTGTTGAGCTCTTGCTTAAACGATGACAATAAAATACCAGAAAACTGCTATGATGGCATTTTGAATAATGGTGAAGAATTGGTGGATTGTGGGGGCTCTATTTGCCCTCCATGTGATCCATGCGAAAATGGACAGTACGACGTTTTGCTCGGAGAGCAGTGGGTCGATTGTGGTGGTGGATGTGATCCATGTGACCCGAGTTTCAATGGTCAACTGGATCCAGGAGAGGATGGAATAGACTGCGGTGGTTCAACGGGCGTTGCCTGTGGCGAGCTATGTGATGATGGTCTGCTCAATGGCTATGAGGCAGCAGTTGATTGTGGCGACGGCTGTGAAGACGCCTGCCCAACCTGTTGCGATGGCATTATGAATGGGGATGAGGTGGCTGTGGACTGCGGAGGCAATTACCTCAACGGTCTCTTTGTTGCTTGCAATGACGGGACTCCGCTTGATCAATGTCCGACCTGCCCTCCAGGGGTGAATTGTGGAAATGGACTCTTGGATGGCGATGAGCAATACATCGACTGCGGTGGAGATTTTTGCCCTGAATGCATGGCCATGATGACATGGAAAGTCAATGGAACGACCATGTTGGCAGAAGGCCCACTAGTTGTAGGAACCCTGACAGGAGGATCCATCGTGATTTTGGCAACACCACTGTCAGGTGGAGAGATGGGCTTGTTCTTGGACGAGCCAGCACTTGGATGGCAAAACGGAATTACCATACAGTGCAATCCGACTTCCATGCCAACAGCCGCAGCTTACACGGATTTGGCCGGGAGCTCTTACGCCACCTCATTTGGAGGTGGGGTCACGGTGGACATCACTTACGTTGATACCAATCCGGGAGGAATCGTCGTGGGAACCTTTATGGGAACCGTGGTCGATGGAACAGGTGCCAGTGTGAACTTGGCCCAAGGAACCTTCCTGGTTCCATTGCCATAAAGCTTGGTTTGCGCCTTGAGGTGCAACCGAACAGATTATTCCTTCAGACTCATTTTTATTCCGGCAATCGGATGAGGTCAAACAACGGATCCAAATTTGGAGCGATGATGATTTCAATGCGACGATTCCGGGCCTTATCCTCGTCATCCACAGGGTGGTATTCACTTCGTCCTGAAGCGGCCAATGCGGTTGGGCTGACTCCTGATTGCGTCAAGATGTCGATTACGGCCGTGGAACGCAATACACTCAATTCCCAGTTGTTTCTTGGTATGGAAGGTGACGTGAGTTGATCGGTGTCTGTATGGCCCTCTACAATGATCTCCAGTTGGTTTTGGGTACTGATAACGGCTGCCAAGTCGCGCAGCGCTTGTTGGCCATCTGGATTGATCCGTGTGCTGCCAGAAGGGAAGAGGAGTTGAGCTTCCAGGCTCACGTACACTTTACCATTGCGCTGTTCTACACTCAGCCCTCGATTGGTAAATCCCAGGAGTGCCTCGGCCAATTGACTACGAAGAGCCTCTGCAGCGGCGTCTCGTGCAGCAAGCAAACCCTCCAGTTCTCCCACGCGCTTTGAACGATCAGCCAACTCTAGTTGTCGTTGCTCCAAATCTCGGCTGAGCGCGTTGAGCGCATCTTCTTGGCTTTGAAGCTCTTGTCGTACACGACTTAAATCCTCAAGTAGTTTCCTGTTTTCCCCATTAATGGCCGCCATTTTCGAAGAGCTTTCCGAGGTCATGACATCATTCAATTCTTGCAAGCGATCAATGTCTTTGAGCAATCGTGAAATCTGCCGACCCAATTTCGTGGTATCTGCAGCCAGTTCTCGCTGTGCCGCGGCCATCACCTCCAATTGACCACTCAGCTCGCGGCGTTCAATTTCGTTGTCTTGTCCCGATAACGTAAGCTGTTGATTCTGGCGTTCAATCGCATCAAAATCTGACTGCAATGCGTCAAATTGTTTCATGGAAACGCATCCTGTGAAAGCGCACAGGATGACAACAACAAGAAGGGGCAGGTAAAAAGGGCGCATGACGGGGTATAGAAAGGTAGAACCCCCGAATTTCAGGTCGCAGTGAATAAGTTTCTTGCGGAATGAACAATTTTCTTAAGATCAAGTTGTTGATATTGTGTAATTCTTACACTAGATTTGAAAATATCATCACGATATGATTCACACAACATTGCATTCACTTATAAGTTGGTTTGACCGTTCCTTGGGATGGTTCTTTACCAACGGCCACAAAACAAGAGTGGAAAATGAGGGTGAGGTGTTTTGGTGAGAGATCTGGATTTATTCAGGTTTAGAGCGGGCTTGAGTTCTCCAACTAAGTGAGCGAAACACAAACGTTTTGTGGCTCTGTGAAGAATTGAAGAGCACTCCAACCGCCTTCTCGTCCAACACCTGACGCTTTCACCCCTCCGAACGGTGTCCTCAGGTCTCGTACGAGCCAGCAGTTGACCCAAGCGATTCCGCTTTCGACTCCCGCAGCGACCCGATGGGCTTTCCCGAGATCTTGTGTCCAGATGGTACACGCTAATCCATAGTTGCTCGAATTGGCCAACTGCAGAGCTTCACTTTCCGAATGGAAACGCTGCAGCGTGATGACGGGACCAAACACCTCTTCTTGGTTGATGGCGCAATCGGGACCAGCATTTTCGAAAACGGTCGGCTGCACGAAATACCCTTTTTCACAGCGATCATTGGGTGCTTCGGCAAGGTGACCGCCGCACAACAGCGTGGCACCCTCCAATTGGGCGGCTTGAATGTGACCTAAAATTTTATCTCGATGGGAGGCTGACACGACGGCCCCCATTTTTGTATCTGAGAGCATGGGGTCACCAGGTATCATGCGCTTTACCTTGGATACTAGGGCGTCTCTGAATTGTTCGTAAATGGCATCCTCGATGAGAATCCTAGATGAGCATAGGCAAATCTGGCCTTGGTTTGCAAACGATGATCGAATGGTTGTTTGCAATGCCTTTTCGAAATCGCAATCTGCGAATAGGATGGCCGGGTTCTTTCCTCCAAGCTCGAGGCTCATCTTTTTGAACATAGGTCCCGCTGTCCTTGCAATGTGCGCTCCGGTCGCGGTGCCCCCAGTGAACGAAATGGCTTTGATAGCAGGGTGTTCAACAATGGCTTGGCCGACTTCCGGTCCAAGTCCATGCACTATGTTGAGGACGCCCGGAGGGAATCCAGCTTCAAGCACCCATTGTGAAAGCATCCATGCAGTCACAGGCGTTATTTCAGAGGGCTTGGCAATGACGCAATTGCCTGCAGCCAATGCCGGGGCAATTTTCCAGGTAAATAAATACAAAGGAAGATTCCAGGGCGAAATGCAGCCAACCACTCCAATGGGCTTCCGATGGGTGTAGTTGATGTGTGATGGACCGGCGGGAATGTGCGCTTCCGATGAAAATTGTTCAATGGCACTGGCGAAATAGGCGAGATTTTGTTCAGCTCGCGGTATATCAACACTTTTCGCAAGTGAAATCGGCTTGCCGTTGTCCTGTGATTCGGCGTGTGCAAGGACGTCGCTGTGCTGCTTTATGAGAGCGGCTAAGTTTCGTAAACAAGCAGCACGATGTTCTATCGGCGTGACGCTCCAGATCGGAAATGCCTCATTGGCAGCTGAATAGGCTTCGTCGACATCGGCCTTTTTCGAACGAGGCAATCGTCCTGTGACCCGTCCTGTGGCAGGTTCAATTTGATCCAACCAATGCCCATCTTGAGCGGGTTTCAGCTCCGCTCCAATCAAGTTCAATAATTCCAGCATGCTACCAAGATAAACGAAGTGCAACGTTTGCTTTTTCTTAAGGGAAACCTTTTTATCTTTGCCGTCGCTTTTGACCCTTGATGAGTCAAAGTGCATTCCCCGATGGTGTAATGGTAACACACCGGTTTTTGGTGCCGTTATTCCAGGTTCGAGTCCTGGTCGGGGAACGCGAAGAAATCCTCAGCCTTTGGTTGGGGATTTTTTTTACCCACAGCCACCCACAATAAAAAGACTTAATCGTCTTATTCTCCGGAGGTTAGGGTGTCAATTTGTTGCTGAAGGGACAGGATGGTTTGCTGCATGAGAACGACAGTGTTCAATAAGGAATCAAGGGTGCTGCCAATTGGCATCTCACCAATGAAGACTTCACCTCCAATTTCTGCAGCTCCTTGAAGGCGCAGAGTACCGTTTGATTGAACGTCAAGGGCATTGGAGCGCATGGCGTCGTTTGAGCCATTTCCAACAGCGAAAACAACGTTGGCTTGCTGCGTTAAGTTGAATTGGCCGACAACAAGTGAATTCTCTTGATCAGCAATGGTCTCGTTTCCGAATGCCGAGGAAGCGGTTGCTGTGGCCACAGTGGATCGACCAGAAGTACGGCTATAAAGGCCTGCTGCGATCGTTCCATACCCGCTAGCATGACTCGCATAACCACCCGCGATCGTTTCGAACCCTTCAGCGTGAGCTAAGTCACCTGAGGCAATGGTGAGCTGGCCTTCGCTATGTGCAGCGGTTCCGCTCGCTTCTGTTTGACGGCCTTCGGTATGACTATACAGACCCAAGGCATTGGTTTGAAACCCTTCAGCATGCGCTGCAGTTGAACCGGATACCGTCCCATAGCCTTCAGAGTGGGCATAGTTTGATGTAGCGTTCGTATTGTAGCCTTCAGCGTGAGCAGCAAGGGCTCCCGCTTGGGAAAGCATCCCTTCGGCGTGGGAAGCGGTTCCGCTGGCCGTGGTGCCTTCACCTTCGGCACTTGAACAAGTGGCACTGGCGAGCGTTTGTCGATTCTGAGCGTTGGAAAAAGCTCCCGTTGCGCTCGTGTTGGTGCCTGAGGCGTGAGCATAGGTTCCTGTAGCTGTGATATTGTTGCCCTGAGCGAAACGTTGCATGACGCGCATGGACCCGTTGCTCCAGGTCCAAGTGCTGGATGGATTTCCCCAAATAGAATCTTGGATGGAAGCCAGACCCAAAGAGTCCCTTGCAGCAACTGCAGTTGTAGCTCCCGTTCCACCGGAACCAATCGGAATGATTCCCTGAGGATCAAAGGATTCTCCGTAAATGGGTAAGAATTCAAGCAGGTCGCCCACCTCAATCAAACCGTCATTGTTGCTGTCTGGGTTGTAAGGAAGCCCACCGTAGTCAGTGTCTTGTCCGATTCCTTCTGCAGCTAGGAAGCAAAAGAGGAAAGTACCGAGAACACGAATGTTTAGATGCTGAAGGCAGGTTGAGGAGAGGGAGCGCATGTCATGGGTTTTACAGAATGACAAGGTACAAAAGGAGCCGCTGAAGAGAGCTTGAGCTTTGTCCCCTTCAATCGGAGCAAAAGCCAGGGGTCAGCGAATGATGACCCAAGGAATGACTTGAAATTCCAGGTTCGAACGAATCCGCACGAAATAAGTGCCTGCATTGAGGACACCCCCATTGAGTTGTACCCGCTGCTTTTGATGGGAATTCATTTGGCAAATGATGGGTTCCAAGGCGAATGTACCGTCAGCATGAAAGACTTCTATGGTCACAGGTCCTGTGTTTTGGCTTGTCCAGTCCAAGAAAGCCCATCCATTCCCGGGGTTGGGATGGAGCGTCAAGTCAGGGTCATTGTGAGTGCGCTCGTCCGAGACATCCACCGCAGAGCGTTGCTGAAACCGCGATGCATGGTGAACATCATCTGATTCGAAGGCGGTCAATTCTGATTGTTCAGGACATTGTTCGCCCAAATAAGTGATGGTTTGGATGAAGACGCCCGTATTGCCTGAACAGTCTTGAGCGGAATGTGTCCGTTCAAGGACGAAGGCATTGCCATTCAAGGTGTCACCAGAGATCAGTGCCTCTGAAAAAGACAAACTCAAGGGATCCTCGCAAGCATCTTCGAAAGCCGCCGTACAAGGCAATGGAATTTCCGGTTCCTCCCCATCCAAAGCACAAAGAGTGATTTCCGCGGCGCAATTACCAGTCCAAATTGGAGATGATTCGTCCATGCGATAGAAGGTCTGAACTGCTTCAGTCAAGAGTCCACAAGCGGGATTCAGTGTAGAAAAGAAGTGGGCTGTTGATTCGGACCCGCATGGGACAGTGTTGACACCGTCGGAACTTAAATCAATGACGACATCTCCTGTCATGCCCAATACCGGAACTCCGAGAACCCTTCCTTCCCAGGCAAACCAGCCGCCGAACCCATAGCTACACGTGCTGCTATTCGCTCCGACTCCCAGTTGAAAGCGCTTGTTTTCGTTGAGTGGCATGTGGCTTAACTGCAAATAGGAATCAGCATATCCACCTTGACCAATTAAGAAGCTTTGGTCTGCTTTCAAGCGGTAAACCGACACCTGCTCAGGATTGAGCTCACATCCGTTTGCAATGACCAGGCCATGCGCTTCATCTGCATCGAGCCACTCACTCGCAATCTGAGCATCTTCAAAGGTTAAATGAACCGACCATTTGAGATTGGGATTCAACTCATTCGTGACTTCTCCTGTTAAGGTGGCCAAACCATTGGTGAACCGCGTGAGAATCAAAGGGTAGGATTCTATGAAAAAATCACTTTCAGATAAACCAAGCGCCGTCAAGCCGAAGATGCGGATTGCTCCATCCGTGCCGGCGCCATCCCCCGTAAAACCAGCATTGACGATCACAGAATCTCGGATGTCGGCTGTGAACACTGCAACCGAAAGTTGCTCTTCTGAACAGCTTGAAATAGCCTCCATGGATTCCGAAAAGATCAAAGGCAATTCATCTGTACATTCTACGAATTGATCTGATGCATCCGAAATAAGAATCGGCTCACAACCGTCACAACCCGTTGGATTGCCCTCGCAATCAAAATTGGGAATGGCGTAAACACAGTTTGTCAAACTGGAGAAATCAGCATTGGGATCAAAATTGCAAGCGGTGAAATCGGAACATCCAAAACAAGTGTAAACACAGGCAGCTTCCACTGCGATAGAGGCGTCTTCATCAAAATTGCAAGCAGTGGCATCCATGCACCCCGCGCAAGTCGTAAAGTTGCAAGTGCCGTTGTTGGGATACAGGGCGTCCGGATTGAAATTGCACGCATCCTCATCCATGCACCCCACTAGGCAAGAGAGGTATTCACAAGATCCGTCATCTGTTGTTGCAGAAGCGACATAGTTACAAGCCGTGACGTCAGTGCATCCATCAAGTAAAACAAGGGGACACAATTCCGCATCGACATCAAATCCAGAGGAATTGAAGGCCAAGATTAGACCAAAGGTTAGCAACAGAAAACTGCGCAACGAAACTATCATCAAGCGAAATTTGGTTCAGACAGAGCCTGAATACTCAATATCCGATTTTTCTACGCAAAAATCAAGATAAAGAAGACAAATTAACTTCTTAAAGCGCTTTAAGTATCGTTCAATCGGGTTAGTTGGCCACAATGTTGATGATACGACCGGGCACAACAATGATTTTTCGGACGGTGTTGTCGCCCAGTTGTTTTGCCGTTCGTTCATCCGCTAAGACCATCGACTCGACGTTATCTTTCGAGGCTGAAGTGGCCGCTTCCATCTGAAAACGGACTTTACCATTGAACGAAACGGGGTATATGATCTGATTGCTGGTCAGCCATTTCTCATCCCATCCCGGCCATTCTGAAGAGACAGCTAGTCCCGATCCGCCGGCGATTTGATGCAATTCTTCCGCCAAGTGAGGAGCTACAGGACTAACGAGAAGGGTCAGTGGCTTGAGAATGGAGACAGACCGACATCCGAGATCCGTCAGTTCATTGACACCAATCATCAAAGCACTGATCACCGTGTTGAAAGCGTGGCGATCGAGATCTTCAGTCACCTTTTTGACGGTCTTGTGGTATGCTCGCAAAGCCTCTTCTGAAGGAGCCTCCTCGGTAACCTGATCGTACAGGCGAGTGAGCTTGCGCAGAAAGTTGTGAACTCCACTGATGCCTTGGGTGTCCCAAGGCTTATGTTGGGTCAATGGCCCCAAAAACATCTCATAGCAGCGCAGGGTGTCCGCACCATAACGCTCGACCAGTTCATCAGGCGTTTGGACGTTGAATTTGGACTTGGACATCTTCTCTACCTCGAAGCCGCAGGAATAGGTGCCGTCTTCGTTCAATAGGAATTCAGCATGGGCATATTCGCTGCGCCAATTTCGGAAGCCCTCAAGGTCGAGCTTGTCGGCTTGAACGAGGTTGATGTCGACATGAAGACGCTGTGTCTTGTGTTCTTTTCGCTGCTCTGCAGTCACGAATGTTTGCGTGCCTTGTATCCGATAAACAAAACTTGAACGCCCCAAGATCATCCCCTGGTTGATCATCTGCTTGAACGGTTCATGGAAGCCGATGTATCCCAAATCATAGAGGAATTTCGTCCAAAATCGGGAATACAAAAGGTGGCCTGTGGTGTGTTCAGCGCCACCAACGTACAAATCAACTTGTCCCCAATAGTCCGATTTTTCTCGACTGCAAAACGCCTCGTGGTTCTGTGGATCCATGTAACGTAAGAAGTACCAGCTGGAGCCGGCCCAACCGGGCATGGTGTTGTATTCCATGCGATCTCCTTGGAAGACATTCCAATCGCTTTTCTGCGCTCGAGCCAATGGAGGTTCCCCTTCGGTCGTCGGCAAGTAGGCATCGACAGGAGGCAGCGTGACTTGCTTATCTTCAATGAGCTTGGGAACGTCGTTTTCGTAGTAGATCGGAAAGGGCTCTCCCCAATAACGTTGGCGGCTGAAAACAGCATCACGAATCCTGAAGTTGACCTCACCTTTCCCTTTGCCTTGCTTTTCTAGCAAGGCGATGGCCTCTGGAATGGCTTCACTCGCATTCAATCCATTCAATGCATCTGAATTGCAGAGGATGGCTTTTTTATCAGTGCAAACGGCCTCTTGCTCCTGGTGACCTTCGAAAATGGAAGGAATGGGCAAGTTAAAATGTTGTGCAAACTTCCAGTCCCGTTCATCTCCTGCAGGGACGGCCATGACGGCTCCCGTGCCATATCCGGCGAGTACGTAATCGGCTATCCATATGGGAACTTGCGCCCCGGTGATTGGGTGGAGGGCGAATGCGCCCGTGTCGCATCCGGAAATGTCCTTGTCTCCTCCGGCTTGACGGTCACGTTCTGATTTGCGTGAGGCGGCTTCTTGGTATGCTTTGATGGATGCGGACTGATCTGCTGTAGTGATTGTTTCTACGAGGGGATGTTCTGGAGCGAGGACCATGAAACTGGCGCCGTAAATCGTGTCAGGACGTGTTGTGAAAACGTCGATGGAACTCTCATGATGCCCTTGCACACCAAAAGAAACAGAGGCGCCTTCGCTTCGTCCAATCCAGTTGCGTTGAGCTTCTTTGATGCTATCAGTCCAGTCCAAGCCATCCAAATCTGCCACCAAGCGGTCTGCATAAGCGGTGATCCGCATGATCCATTGGCGCATGCGTTTGCGAATAACCGGGTGGCCACCTCGTTCACTCAAACCCTCCTTCACCTCGTCATTGGCCAAAACTGTTCCCAACTCGGGGCACCAGTTTACTTCGCTATCGGCGAGATAAGCCAGTCGAAATTGCATCAGGATCGCAGCTTGATCCTGTTGACTGCAGGCATTCCACAATTCGGATGTTAGCAAGCCCGCAAAGTCGGCTCCCCAACGGTCCAATAGGACTGCGGGAAGGGCTTCCCACCAATTTGCGGAGCAAGCGGGCGCAAGCGCATTCCATTGATCGGTCTCGATGGATTCAATCAACTCACTGATCGGACGAGCGTTCCCTTTTTCTACGTCATACCAAGACGCGAAGAGCTGGCCAAAAATCCACTGCGTCCAACGATAATAAGTTGGGTCACTGGTCCGAACCTCGCGCTCCCAATCGTAACAGAAGCCCAACTGACCCAATTGTTCTCGGTAACGGGCGATGTTGGTTTCGGTTGTAATAGCGGGATGTTGTCCCGTTTGGATGGCGTATTGCTCGGCGGGCAATCCGAAGCTGTCGTACCCCATCGGATGGAGGACATTGAATCCGCGTAGTCGCTTGTATCGGGCAAAAATATCACTTGCGATGTATCCCAATGGGTGCCCCACGTGGAGTCCGGCTCCCGAAGGATATGGAAACATATCCAACACATAGTATTTGGGTCGGTCGCTAGTTTCTGTAACACGATAGGCCGCTTCGCGGTTCCATGTTTCTTGCCAGCGTTTCTCGATTGAGCGAAAGTCGTAATCCATCTTCGTAAACTGAATGGACAAAGGTAGTTGGATGCGACAAGGTGAAAGCCCCATGCATGGATATCTTTGTGCAGTGTATTTGCGTCAAACTCCACCACTATTGAAGGCGTTAGCCTCCCAACTCACCTGGAATGGTCCTGCGCAGGTGCAAGGTGTGCCGGCCGTTTACCTGACCTTTGATGACGGACCGCATCCCGAGATTACCCGTGGAGTGATGCAGATTCTATCTGAATTCAATGCGCCAGCCACGTTTTTTTGTGTGGGTGAAAATGTGGATCGGTATCCAGAAGTCTTGGACGAGTTGAGATCGGCAGGACATGAGATTGGCAATCACACCCAACGGCATGAGTCGGGATGGGGCACAGATCAGAAGGCCTATTTGAGGAGTTATTTGGAGTGTCAGAAGCGGGTGAACAGCCCCTGGTTTCGCCCGCCCTATGGTCGTATCACAAGAGCGCAAGCGGAGGCTCTACAACCCCATACAGAAATTGTTATGTGGGATGTATTGAGCGCAGATTTCGATGAGAAAAACACCCCTGAGTCATGTCTTGATCGGCTTCTGGTCAATACGCGACCCGGGGCGATTGTCGTTTTTCACGATTCACCACGCGCATCCCAGCGGCTTTTGCCCATTCTCAGACCCTATCTCAGCTGGCTGAAGGAGCAGGGCTACTGCTGTGCTTTATTGCCAACTCAAACACTTGAAAAAAGAAATTAGGAAGGCTTGTCTTCAGATTTTGTCTCCTGCTGAGACGCCTGCCGCAACAAGACCAATTTCGTTTTGATTTCCTCCATTTCATGCTTGTCGGCTTCCATGGATTTCTCGTATTGATCCCGAATCGCCTCAGCACCTTTCCCTGTAAAGCGCTCAAGGTTCTCTTCTGTTTTCGTCACCCGAGACTTCAACCGGTCCATTTTTTCGCGCAAAATATTTTGCTCTCTGCGAACTTCTTGGGGGCTAGAGCTCACCAAATGATCGGCACGTTGCTTGTAGGTCTCCACTGCGCGCTCAGAGCGCTGGGCGCTCAGGGAATCATAAGAAGCATCCATCGCCGTGCGGTATCGATCCATCACGCCGTCCATCGCTTTTCTTGGGATAAAACCAATCTTGTTCCAACGAGAGGAAAATTCCTTTAAAGAGTCTAAATCTTCTTTCCGTTTGCCACTCAATTTGAATGACTCAATTTCCTTGAGCAGCGCTTCCTTGGCCTCGAGGTTTGTTTTTTCTTCTGCGTCTCGGTCGGCGAATTCAGCTTTACGTGCTGTGAAGAACTGATCTTGAACCTTTCGGAACCGACGAAATAGCCGCTGTTCTTCACTAGGAGGGCAAGGGCCGACTTCTTTCCAAGCTTTTTGCAGCGTCATCATCTTTGGCACAGCTGTTTTCCAATCCGTGCTCTTTGCTGTTTCCTCGGCTTGCTCAAGGAGACTTTGTTTTTCTTGCTTGTTTTGCTTTCCTACACTCTTCTGGGCGTCGTAGAAGAGCTGTTTCTTTTGGAAAAACACATCGGCCAATTCTCGGAATTTACCCCAAAGGACTTCATTCTGGTCTTTCCCAGCGAAACCGGTCGATTTCCAGGCTGTTTGCAGCGCAATAATCTTGGTCGTGGCAGCCTGCCATCCGGCATGACTCGCCTCAACCTCTTCCGCGACCACTTCCCTCAACTGTTCAATCAGAACCCCTTTGGCTTCCGCATGGATTGTGAAAGAAGCGCGAAGTTCATCGAAATGTGATTTAACTTCTTCAAAAATCGGTCGGATGATGCCGAAAAACTGATCAGCCAACTGTTGGTAATTCTCACGAGGCGAGGGACCAACATCGAGCCATTGCTTTTGAATGGCCCGCGCCTGCTTTTCTCGTTCACGGATGCCCTCGATGCCCGTCAAAGCCTGTGCCTCGACCAACAGGGCTTCTTTTTTCTTCAAGTTGACCTTCAGGTCATGCTCCTTCAGTTCCTTGTAAATGTTGATGTTGTAGAAGAACTCATCCCGAAGTCGATAGTATTGATCGTGAACGATTTTAAACTGATCTCCAGGAACATCACCAACAGCATCCCATTCGACACGGACCTCATTGAAAACGGAAAAAGCTGCGCCAATGTTTTCCTCCTCCTGAATGGTATTGCGCAAGCGCTCCAGCATGGCCAACTTCGTTTCAAGATTCGCTTTCTGTGATTCAGCAATCTGCTTGCGCCAAAGTTTTTCGCGGTCTTTAAAGGCGGCAATAGCCTCTTCGAAAACGGTTTCTTCAGGACTGGGCTCGTATTCAAAAACAGCCTCAGGCTCTTTTTCAATGGTCGCCCATGCTTCTCGTTGCTTTCGCACTTCATCGTTCGTCAGCGCACGGAATTCATCCATGGCAGAACGAACATCTTGACGAATGGCTTCCAAGTCATCTTGCAGAAGCAAGGCTTGAATACGGGTAAGGATCTCGGACCGCATCGGTCAGGGTTTAAAATTTCTAAATGCAAATATCGTTCAAAGCCTTGCTTTCAAGCTATTTTCGGGCAAATAGAAACCGCGGGAGATGGAGGAATGGCTAGATCGATTGAGAAAATGGTGTTCAATGCAAGAGCGGTGTGCCTTGGATGCACGGAAGAAAATTATGCAATGGGGAGGGTCTGAATCGCAGGTAGAACAGGCCGTTGAGCGGATGAAGGAGGAGAATTTCCTATCTGAGGAGCGCTTCATTGAAGCCTATGTCAGAGGGCACGTTGAACACAAGAAATGGGGTCCTCTGCGGGTCATTGCAGGTCTACGTTCCAAAGGGATTTCGGCATCTAAGGCCCAAAGAGCAATGGAGGAAGTGCCTCGCAAGGTGATTCTGAATGGGCTGAACCATCTCGCACAGCGGCGTGCTGCTGAATTGACGACTCACCGCGATCGGGTGATCCGATATTTAATGAACAAGGGATACAATCTTCAGGACATCTTGGATTCCCTCGCGGCATTGACCCCGCGCTGATTACTTTTGTCGTGCATGATATCACCAGATCAATTAAACAGGTTGCGCAAACGCGTAGAAGATTTGCGGGTCTATTTGGAGATTGATTCCAAATTACTTGAAATCGCGGAAGAGGAAAAACGCACTCAGGATCCGGAGTTCTGGACCAATTCGAAAGAGGCAGAGGTTGTGATGAGGCGATTGCGCTCTCTCAAGACCTGGACAGAAAGCCATGCGGCCTGTTCATCATCCGTGGAGGATGTTGTTGTGCTGTATGAATTTGTGAAGGCAGGCGAAGCGGAGGCCTCCGAAGTGGATGAAGCTTGGAAGATAGCGGTTGATTCGATTGAAGATTTGGAGTTTAAGAACATGCTGAGCGCAGAAGAGGACAACCTCAATGCTGTGATGCAAATTACCTCAGGAGCCGGAGGTACGGAAAGTTGCGACTGGGCCTCCATGCTGATGCGCATGTATCGGATGTACGGAGAAAAAGCCGGTTTCAAAGTGAAGGAATTGGACTTTCAGGAAGGGGATGTTGCTGGCATCAAGCAAGTAACCTTGGAATTTGAAGGGCCGTTTGCTTTTGGCATGTTGAAAGGAGAAAACGGTGTGCACCGATTGGTACGCATTAGTCCATTTGATAGCCAAGCAAGACGCCACACTTCCTTCGTGTCTGTGTATGTGTATCCGCTTGTGGACGACACCATAGAAATTGAAGTGAATCCAGCGGACATTACGTGGGAGACGTTCCGATCAGGTGGAGCAGGTGGTCAGAACGTCAACAAAGTTGAGACAGGCGTTCGAGTGCGTCACGCGCCCACCGGCATTGTGATTGACAATACGGAGACGCGATCTCAGCTTGGCAACAAGGAAAAGGCGATGCAGCTCTTGAAGTCGCAACTCTACGAGATGGAATTGGCCAAACGCCATGAGGCGCGCGCGGAGATTGAAGCAGGCAAAAAGAAAATTGAGTGGGGATCGCAGATTCGCTCGTATGTCATGCAGCCTTACAAAATGGTCAAAGATGTCCGGACCAATCACGAGACTTCCAATGTCGATGCCGTGATGAATGGGGAGATTGATGGATTTCTGAAAGCTTTTTTGATGCAAGCCGGTTCAGGAGCAAAAGCTTCTGCATAATGGCGCCAATGTGAAAACACCATGGATGAGTTTCGAATAGAGAAGGACACGATTGGAGAAGTTAGAGTCCCATCAAATGCGCTTTGGGGCCCTCAAACAGAGCGCTCTCGGAACAATTTTAAGATTGGTCCGTCGGCTTCCATGCCCTTGGAGATCGTGCGCGCTTTTGCCTATTTGAAAAAAGCAGCAGCACTCACGAACGCCGAGTTGGGCGGACTTGCGACCGAAAAGAAGGACCTTATTGCTGCTGTCTGCGACGAAATCATCGCCGAGAAATGGGATGATCAGTTTCCACTCGTCGTTTGGCAGACCGGTTCAGGAACGCAGTCCAACATGAATGTCAATGAAGTGGTCGCCAATCGATCGCATGTTTTGCAAGGAGGTGTTTTAGGACAAGGAACCCGCACGGTGCACCCCAATGATGACGTGAACAAGTCGCAGTCTTCCAACGACACGTACCCAACGGCCATGCACATTGCGGCCTACAAGATGGTGGTGGAAACAACGCTGCCAGGAGTGCAGAATCTGCGCGATGCGTTACACGGTAAGGCCCAAGCATTTGAAAGCGTAGTGAAAATTGGGCGCACACACCTGATGGACGCAACCCCTTTGACGTTGGGACAGGAATTCGGTGGGTATGTGGCTCAATTGGACTACGGAATGCGCGCCCTGCGGAACACACTGGCTCATTTGTCAGAATTGGCGCTGGGCGGCACAGCGGTAGGAACGGGAATCAATACGCCGGAGGGCTATGACGTGCGCGTCGCAGAGCACATCGCTGAGCTCACCGGTCACCCGTTCGTTACGGCTCCCAATAAATTCGAATCGTTGGCCGCACACGATGCGATTGTCGAGTCACATGGCGCTTTGAAGCAATTGGCGGTATCCCTCAATAAAATCGCCAATGACATCCGAATGATGGCCTCTGGACCACGGTCTGGGATTGGGGAGCTTCTCATCCCGGCCAATGAGCCGGGTTCATCCATTATGCCCGGCAAGGTCAACCCCACACAGTGCGAGGCATTGACCATGGTGTGTGCTCAAGTTGTTGGCAATGATGTCGCCATCACATTTGGCGGCGCTCAGGGCCATTATGAGCTCAACGTTTTCAAACCCATGATGGCTCGGAACGTGTTGGAATCAGCTCGCCTTTTGGGAGATGCGTGTACCTCATTCAGCCAACATTGTGTTGAAGGGATTGAGCCGAACTATGCGCGAATTGATCAACTTGTTGAAGGAAGTCTAATGCTCGTGACAGCCTTGAACACGAAAATCGGTTATTATAAAGCTGCTGAAATTGCGAACAAAGCGCACCAAGAAGGCAGCACATTGCGTGAAGCTGCATTGGCAACCGGGTACCTCACTGCTGAGGAATACGACGCGTGGGTTATCCCTTCAGAGATGACCGGAAGGAGTTAGCCCCCTGTCTCTCTATCCTTTTTTGGTTTTCATGCTTGTGACCAGTTGCTTGATCCACTGTTCTTCGGATTTCGGACAAACGAGCAAGGCGTCTTCTGTATCGACCACGATGTAATTGTCCAAGCCGCGCAATGCGACGAGCTTTTTCTGTCCAGCACCACGAGCATTGGAAACCACGACGTTTTCTTTCGAGTCGAAAGCAATCAATTCAACGCCTGAGGTGCCATTTCCGGCTGTGTCCAATTGCAGTTTCTCGTGAAGAGACCCCCATGTTCCCAGATCGCTCCAACCGAAGTCAGACAAGACGACCGATACGTTGGGCGCTTTTTCCATTAGACCGTAGTCGATGGAAATGTTTTCGCAGTCAGCATAGATTGCCGCAATCGCTGCTTTTTCCTCTGGGGTATTGAAGGCACCATCATACTCCAGGAACAACTGCTGCATTTCTGGCAGGTGCTTTTCGAAAGCCCGTGTGATGTTTTCCAAGCTCCATATAAAGATGCCGGAATTCCAATAGAAATCACCAGAAGCCAAAAACTGCTCTGCTAAATCCAATTGGGGCTTTTCGGTAAAGGTCTTAACAGAGCGAATTTTGTCATCAGCTGAGTCTGTAGCATCTTCGAACTGGATGTAACCATATCCCGTGTCAGGTCGCGACGGTCGAATGCCCAATGTGACAAGATTCTGTGTGGAGGTTGTATGCTGAATTCCAAGGTTGACAATATCGATAAAGCTGGTTTCATCGAGTATGAGGTGGTCTGCAGGAGCCACGATGATGTTGGCCTCGTTGGCCAATTTGCCTGCTTTGGCAGCGACCCAGTGGTTGGCGTAAGCGATACAAGGCGCTGTATTGCGCATGAAAGGTTCGCACAAAATATTGGCCGCAGGAATTTGAGATAGGTGCTCGCCAACAAGACCGCGATATCGTTCATTTGTTACGACCAGAATGTTTTCTGCTGGGACGAGCCGGTTCAACCGGTCGAACGTCATCTGGATGAGTGACTTGCCCGTTCCAAGAATGTCAAGAAATTGTTTCGGTTGCGTATCACGACTCATCGGCCAGAATCGACTGCCAATTCCGCCAGCCATGATGACAGCGTAGGTTGAGTTTGAGTTGTTCATAGAATCAGGGGTGAGTTTGAACAATCGCGTCATCAGCCGAAACACCTAAGTTGGACCATTGAGGACAGTTGCAGTTTTGGTGGGCTTTGTTCGATTGACATGAGGAAAACCCCAGGATTGCGAACCACACCAATGCGAATGCTTTTCGAAGCGTCATTGTTCTTGCCATGCTGCTGCAAAAATACATCGAAAATCAAGCGAAGCAGGGTCGCGCGCTAAACCTTACCTTCGTGGCATGCGCTGGTTGTTTCACATCGGAAGGTATATGCAGCTCCTGTTAGCTAGCTTTAGACAGCCTGAGAAGGGGCGTGTCTTTCGAGCCCTGCTTATTCGTGAGTTGGATGCGATTGGCACGCAATCCATTGGGATTGTGGCACTGCTGAGCCTTTTCATGGGCGCTGTCATATGCCTTCAAACGGCGCACCAAATTGGCGGTTGGATCCCGGTTTATACCATTGGGTTTACCGTCCGTCAAACCATGATTTTGGAATTCTCTCCGACGCTCATCCCTGTAATTTTAGCTGGAAAAGTCGGATCCAATATTGCTTCTCAAATTGGAACGATGCGGGTTACAGAGCAAATTGATGCCTTGGAAATCATGGGGGTGAACAGTGCCGGATATTTGATTTTACCCAAAATCATTGCCGGCCTGATCATTGTGCCATTCCTCGTCATTTTAAGCATGTTCATGGGCATCGGTGCCGGAGCTTGGGTAGGTGTTGCCACCGGAGTGAGCTCATTGGCAGATTTTGAATACGGCATGCAGGTAGACTTCCATGTTTTTGACGTCATCTATGCCTTAACGAAGACCGTGGCCTTTGGATTCATCCTCACCAGCGTTTCGGCTTATCACGGTTATTATGCCTCTGGAGGGGCACTGGAAGTTGGACGGTCAAGCACTCGTGCGGTGGTATGGAGTGTTGTCATCATCATGGTGGCCAATTTGATTTTAACTCAAATGCTCCTCAATTGAAGCTATTTTGATCGAACTGCATCACATATCCAAGTCATTCGGTGACCATGACGTCCTCAAGGATGTGCAGGCGACTTTTGAACGGGGACAGGTCAATTTTGTCATTGGGCGCAGTGGGAGCGGCAAGAGTGTTTTGACCAAATGCACGGTCGGATTGATCGAGCCGGATCAGGGCCACGTTTCTTTTGACGGGAGGAACTTCACGGCGCTTTCTCGCCGAGATCGTAAAGAGATTCGTCAAGAGATTGGGATGCTATTTCAAGGGGCTGCTTTGTTCGATAGCATGACCGTTTTAGAAAATGTAAGTTTTCCTTTGACGATGTTCAGCGACATGACCGCATCTGAAATTACCAAAAGAGCAGAGGAGTGCTTGGAGCGAGTGGAATTGGGAGATGCAGGCAAGCGATATCCTGCAGAATGCAGTGGTGGAATGCAAAAACGTGTGGGCATTGCGCGGGCCATCGCCATGAATCCGAAGTATTTGTTTTGTGACGAGCCGAATTCAGGATTGGATCCCCAAACGGCCATCGTAATCGATCAATTGATTTTGGAAATCACACGCGAATACAACATGACGACCGTGGTGATTTCTCACGACATGAATAGCGTTATGGAGGCAAGCGACACCATTCACTTTGTTCATGAAGGCCGGATATTGTGGAGAGGCAATCGAACGGGGTTGCTCGCAGGGGGTGTTCCTGAATTGGAAGAGTTTGTCTTTGCATCTGATTTAATGCGACGTATTCGAAAAGCCGGACAGATATGAGCGCGTCGGAATCTCACCATATTCCGCTTGAATTCGATCGTTTGAGCGAAGAGGAGATGTTGGAGAGAGCCGATTCTATGTTGCTTCGGATGCAGGGAAGAAGATCCGTTCGTCATTTCGATACAACGCCGGTGCCACTCGATGTAATTCGACGCTGCATCGCTGCAGCAGGAACAGCTCCTTCCGGAGCACACAAGCAACCGTGGACTTTTTGCTTGGTGACGAACGCTGAAGTCAAACGAGCAATTCGTGAGGCCGCTGAGAAAGAGGAATATGAAAACTATCACGGGCGTATGTCAAATCGCTGGTTGGAAGATTTGAAAGTCTTTGACACGAATCACTTCAAGGCGCATTTAGAGGAAGCGCCGGCTGTGATTGTTGTTTTTAGACAAGTATGGACTGTTTCTGAAAGCACAGAAGGACCGAAGCAACAGAACTATTATGTGCAGGAATCAGTAGGCATTGCCTGTGGAATGCTGATCAATGCATTGCATGAATCAGGTTTGGTATCTTTGACGCATACGCCTTCTCCCATGGAATTTTTGACGGAAATTTTGAAACGACCATCGAATGAGCGGGCTTTTCTTCTCATTCCTGTCGGTTATCCGGCTGAAGACTGCACCGTTCCACACTTAGAGAGGAAACCTTTGGGTGAGATAATGGTGGAAATCCATTGATTCGTCGAGGGATTTTCAAAGAGAATAAGAAAAGTTGACCGAAACGTTAGATGGTTCAAATTGTAATTGGTTACTTTGCGCCCCGAAAAACAGCTAAGCTATGTCTGAGATTCAAGAAAAAGTAACGGCGATTATCGTCGATAAGTTGGGAGTAGATGCTGGAGAAGTCAACTTGGAAGCAAGTTTCACCAATGACCTTGGTGCTGACTCCTTGGATACAGTAGAACTCATCATGGAGTTTGAAAAAGAATTCAATATTGCCATTCCTGACGATCAGGCTGAAAAAATCAGCACGGTAGGTCAGGCTGTCGAATACATTTCCGGAACGGTTAAGTAAATCCTGCTCTGCATGGAGCTCAAAAGGGTAGTGGTTACAGGTCTAGGGGCAGTGACGCCTCTAGGAAATGATGTGCAATCGTATTGGCAAGGATTGGTTGATGGCAAAAGTGGAGCCGCAGGCATCACTAAATTTGATGCCACCAACTTCAAAACACAATTTGCTTGCGAAGTCAAAGGATTCGACGTCTCTCAGTTTCTTGACCGCAAAGAATCGCGAAAAATGGACTTGTTCGCTCAGTATGCCATTGCATGCACGGACGAGGCATTGGAGGATGCAGGACTTGCCGGAGAGAACCCGCCATTGGATCATGACCGGGTCGGTGTCATCTGGGGTTCGGGTATTGGAGGTTTCCAAACCTTCATGAATGAAGCGTTGAACTTCCACGAAAACAAAGGCATTCCACGATTCAGTCCGTTTTTCATCCCGATGATGATTTCGGATATTGCGGCGGGACACATTAGTATCCGTCATGGATTTCGCGGGCCTAATTTTTGCACGGTATCCGCTTGTGCGAGTGGTACGAATGCGATGATTGACGCATTCAACTACATCCGGCTGGGCAAAGCTGAAGTGATGGTGACAGGGGGTTCAGAAGCGGCTGTTACAGAGGGTGGCATAGGAGGTTTCAATGCCTTGAAAGCGCTCTCGACACGCAATGATGATCCTGCTCGAGCCTCTCGGCCGTTTGACTCAACGCGAGATGGGTTCGTGTTGGGTGAAGGTGGTGGCGCCATCATCCTCGAGGAATATGAGCATGCTGTAGCGCGTGGAGCTCAGATTTATTGCGAAATGGTGGGCGGTGGCATGAGTGCAGATGCGCATCACATTACGGCCCCTCATCCGCAAGGACTGGGCGCCCGGAATGTAATGAAGGCTGCATTGGACGATGCTGAAATGTCACCTTCAGACGTCGACTATGTGAATGTACACGGTACATCAACTCCTTTAGGAGACATAGCCGAAACATTAGCCATTCAAGGAGTTTTTGGTGAACACGCCTATGATTTGAACATCAGTTCAACGAAGTCAATGACGGGGCACCTTTTGGGTGCTGCGGGCGCGATTGAAGGCATCGCCTGTATTCTGGCCATTCAACACGGCGTCATTCCACCAACAATTAACTTCGAGTTTCCGGATGAAGGTCTGGATCAAAAGCTCGACTTCACTTTGAACAAAGCAAAGCATCGGAAGGTGCGGGCAGCGTTGTCCAATACCTTTGGTTTTGGAGGTCACAATGCCTCTGTTTTATTTAAGGAGTTCCAAGCTTAATGGATGAGCGATAGGCCGTCCAATGGGTTGAATCGATTGATTTTCTGGAAAAAATCGCCTCTGAGTATCCAACAATTGGTGCGGAGAGAGTTTGGATTGCGTATCCGTAAAATTGAATTTTACAATGAAGCGTTGACCCATTCATCAATGTTGGATGGAGATACGACGGGTCTGCGAAGTAATGAGCGCCTGGAGTTCTTGGGAGACACCGCGTTGGATTTGGTAGTCGCGTCCTTTTTGTACGAATCGTTTCCAGAGGAACAGGAAGGAGGGTTGACACAACGGAAATCCAAAATGGTCAACCGTGAAACTCTAAACTTGGTTGGTGCCAATATGGAGTTGCGGTCATTGATTCGCACCAAGATGAGGGAAACGGACGTGCATTCCACTGTCGTTGGGAACGCTTTGGAGGCCCTTATTGGCGCGATTTATTTGGATCACGGCTATCTAAAAACGAGCAAAGCGGTGATGCGCATGCTCAAAAAACACGGAGCTGATCACAAAGTGCATGAAACGGTCGATTTCAAATCGAAACTGCACCATTGGGCTCAAAGAGAAAAGGTTTCGCTCTCATTTGAAGTGAAACGAGAATACCATGTTAAGGGCAAGACGCGGTATGATGTGGACGCACTGATTGAAGGAATTAAGCGCGGTTCTGGAACGGGGAGTTCAAAGAAGTCCGCAGAACAGCGCGCGGCACGCGGGGCGTGGAGGTCAGTTTTTGAAACGACCAAAACATCCCAAAGGAAGGAGGAGAGCGATCAGCCGGCTCAGACTGAAACACCGGAGTCAAAGAGTTCTCAGAAGCCAAGTCAGACCAAAAATCATCGGAGGCGGTCATCGAATTCTGGTCGGTCAGCTGAAAAACGATAGACTGGGTTAAGGGAACTGGTGGACTCGAGGTATCTTAGCTGCAATGCAGTGGCTAGAATCGGATTTTGCGGATGCATGTGATTTTGAGTTGATTGGCTTAGGCAGCCATTTATCACCGCACCGTTTGACGTGGGAGTTGAATGGGTTGCTTGGTTGGAATTTGGAATTTTTCAAGGTCTTGAACGTTCCTCAACGAAAGGAATCGACCGATCACATGGTGTATAGCTGTGTGGACGAATCCCAATCGCAAGCGATTTCGGTGGCCTTGATTGAAAACAGGACTCCAACGGGAGTGCTTGCACGTTTTCAAGGTGCGGCCCAACTGGATTACTTGATTAAAATCGGTGAAGGTGGAGCTCCTGGCAGAGATTGGTTGGCGCGCTTGAAGGCGAGTGCATCGATCTCCTATGCGCAGATGCTTGACCCTTTAAATTCAGGAGCAATAGAGCACCTGGCATTGCTTGATTTGGCTGCAACGAACAGCCTGCATTTGGAAGGAAACGAAGAACAATGAAACGAACGAAAATAGTGGCAACCTTGGGTCCGGCATCTTCATCGGAAGAGGTATTAACGGAATTGATTGAGGCGGGAATGAACGTGGCGAGACTGAATTTTTCTCACGGGGCTTATGAGGTGCATGGAGCGACGGCTGCAGCCGTTCGAGCTGTTGACAAGAAGTTGGGCACGCATACCGCTTTGCTTGCGGATCTGCAGGGGCCTAAACTCCGTGTAGGGGATATTGAAGGAGGTGCGATGGAGTTGGTGGTCGGCGAGACCGTGACCATTCGAACAGGGGATGGCAAAGGTTCAGGAAATGAGGTGTTCACCAATTATATGGAGTTTGCTCGGGATGTTCAGGCTGGTGAACCAGTGCTGTTGGACGATGGAAAGCTCCGCATGCACGTGTTGGAAACCAATGAAAAGGATGCGGTCAAGTGTGAGGTCATTTACGGGGGAACCTTGAAGCCAAGAAAGGGCATTAATCTGCCGTCAACGGTCATTTCGTTGCCGTGTATTACGCCAAAAGATGCGCTGGATCTGCAATTTGCATTGGACCAGGACGTCGATTGGATTGGTTTGTCCTTTGTGCGAAAAGCTTCTGACATTCATGAGCTCAGGGAATTGATAGCGAAGTCGGGGAAACACGCGCGCATTGTTGCTAAAATTGAAAAGCCGGAGGCACTTGAGGATTTGGACGCCATCCTTGAAGCAACGGATGCCGTGATGGTCGCTCGGGGCGATCTTGGAGTGGAAATTCCAATGCAAGATGTGCCCATGGTACAAAAGGACATCATTCGTCGTTGTATGGCCATCGGAAGGCCCGTCATTGTTGCAACACAGATGATGGAGTCGATGATTGAAAATGCAGTTCCAACACGGGCTGAAGTCAATGATGTCGCCAATGCAGTTCTCGACGGTGCAGATGCCGTCATGTTGAGTGCAGAAACGTCCGTAGGAGCGTACCCCGTTCAAGCGGTGTCAGCGATGACATTGATCCTGAAATCCATGGAGGTTCATGATAGCATGTACTACTACGAAAGGCCGCCTCTCAGTCAGTCAGACAAGCGATATGTAAGTGATAGCATGTGTTACAATGCATGTCGTTTGGCGAAACGAGTACAAGCGAAAGCCATCGTGACGATGACTTTTAGTGGCTACACGGCAGTTCAAGTTTCAAGTCAACGACCGAAAGCGCACATCTACATGTTTACAGCGAACAAGAAGATATTGGGTCAAATGGCGCTCGTCTGGGGCGTGACAGCTTATCCGTATCAAAAGATGGTGAGCACGGATCATACGATTGCCGACATCAAGTTTGAATTGACCAAACTAGGTTGCGTTGAATCTGGAGATATGGTGGTCCATTTGGCGAGCATGCCCATTGCTGAATCGGGTATGACAAACATGGTGAAATTGAGCCAGGTATAAGCGAAAGTCTTCATTCGTTTGGCAGCTTTTGCCGTGTTATCTTCGCGGCACCTGAATGCAGGTGTTATCGAATAGCGCATCCCATGTCCAAGTCTTTCCATCCGAATTCTTTTCCCGAACGGGGCAGTTTGAACTTGCCTGAAATTGCTCATGGTATTTTGGGTCAATGGGAACGTGAGAATACATTTCAGAAAAGCATCGATTCTCGACCTGCTGATCGGCCGTATGTTTTCTTCGAAGGCCCCCCTTCGGCCAACGGGAGGCCGGGGATTCACCACGTTATGGCGCGGGCTATTAAGGATATTTTTTGTCGATTCCATACCCTCAAGGGGTATCGAGTTGAGCGCAAGGCGGGGTGGGATACGCACGGACTGCCGGTGGAGCTAGGAGTCGAAAAGGAGCTCGGTATTACAAAAGAAGACATCGGGGTGAAGCTCTCCGTTGAAGAGTACAATGAAGCGTGTCGTGAGGCGGTCATGCGCTACACCGATATCTGGAACGAATTGACCCGAAAAATGGGATACTGGGTGGACATGGAGTCGCCTTATGTGACCTATGAAAACAAATACATTGAGAGTGTTTGGTGGTTGATCAAACAGCTGAGCGACAAGGGTTTGCTTTACAAGGGCTACACGGTGCAGCCGTATAGTCCTGCTGCAGGAACAGGGCTGAGCACACACGAATTGAATCAACCAGGCGCCTATCGGGATGTCAAGGACACAACAGTGGTTGCGCAGTTCAGGGCGTTGCCTGAGTCGGCAAATCAGATGCGGCAGCGGATCGCGCCTGAAAGGATCAAGGAGTTTGACGAGTTACCCGTTGATTTCCTGGCCTGGACGACGACGCCATGGACCTTGCCTTCGAATACAGCTTTGACCGTTGGGGCGAACATCTCTTACGTTTTGGTGTCAACAACCAACCGGTACACCGAAAGCAAAGGCTTGGTCGTTTTAGCCGAGGCACTTGTGTCCAAACAATTTGCAGGGAAAAATGCGCCAAAACACGAGGTTTTGGCACGATTCGAAGGCAAAGAGCTCTGCGGTGCTCGCTACGAACCCCTGTTTGACTGGGCAGAACCGATGGACGGCATCGAAGGGGCTTACCAGGTCATCCCTGGGGACTTTGTGACCACAGAAGATGGCACCGGAATCGTCCATACGGCGCCCACATTCGGTGCTGATGACGCCCGCGTTGCAAAAGCGGCCGGTGTACCGCCGATGCTCATTGATGATGGAACTGGACACGGAGTCCCGTTGGTGGATATGCAGGGTCGCATACGTGATGGCATTGGACCTTTGGCTGGGCGTTACGTAAAACAAGAGTTTTACGCGGAAGGGACGGCACCCGAACGGTCTGTCGACGTTGAAATCGCCATCCTACTCAAAGGGCGGGGCCAGGCCTTTTTCGTCGAAAAATACGAGCACAATTACCCGCATTGTTGGAGGACAGATAAGCCGATTTTGTACTACCCGCTTGATAGTTGGTTTATTCGGTCCACCGCGGCGAAGGTCCGGATGCAGGAGTTGAATGACACCATCCGGTGGAAACCGGCAAGCACGGGTTCAGGCCGCTTCGGTAAGTGGTTGGAGAACTTGAACGATTGGAATCTCAGTCGATCTCGATTCTGGGGCATTCCCATTCCAATTTGGAGCACAGAAGATGGATTGGAGCAAGTGTGCATCGGTTCCATCGAAGAACTCAAAGTGCTTTGCGACGAAAGTGTTTCTGCCGGTTTGATGAAGTCCAACCCCTTGGCTGAGTTTGTCGCGGGCGATTTTTCGACATCGAATTACAACGTATTTGATTTGCACAAGCACGCCGTTGACAAGGTGGTGCTCAAGAGTGCGAATGGACGTCCGATGCGACGGGAATCCGACTTGATTGACGTGTGGTTTGATAGCGGATCAATGCCTTACGCACAGTGGCATTATCCTTTCGAGAACAAAGAGAAAATTGACCAAGGAACAGCATTTCCTGCGGACTTCATTGCAGAGGGAGTGGACCAAACCCGGGGTTGGTTTTACACCTTGCACGCGATTGCCACCATGGTGTTCGACTCTGTCGCTTACAAAAGCGTCGTGAGCAATGGCTTGGTATTGGATAAAAATGGACTTAAAATGTCCAAGCGACTGGGCAATGGAGTGGACCCATTTGCGACACTCGAGCAGTATGGACCTGACGCGACCCGTTGGTATATGATCTCGAATGCCCAGCCTTGGGACAATTTGAAATTCGACGAGAACGGCATTGGCGAGGTGCAGCGGAAGTTCTTTGGGACGCTGCACAACACCTACAATTTCTTGGTGTTGTATGCCAATATTGATGGGTACAATGGATCGGAAGAAGCCATTGCGTATGATCAACGCCCTGAAATTGACCGTTGGATTTTATCACGTTTGCATTCATTGATCGCGGAAGTTGACCAGGCTTACCAGGACCTAGAGCCCACCAAAGCTGCCCGTGCAATTCAATCGTTCACCATTGACGAATTGTCCAATTGGCATGTGCGCTTGTCACGCCGAAGGTTCTGGAAAGGCGAGTTGACGGAGGATAAGATGAGTGCTTATCAAACCTTGGTTGAATGCTTGCAAACCGTGGCCATTTTAGGGTCGCCCATTGCGCCGTTCTATTTGGATCGGTTGTTCCGCGATTTGCAAGAAGGGCTTGGCCGTATGAGTGACATGGAGTCCGTCCACCTCACGACATTCCCGGAAGTTAAAACGCATTGGATTGATTTGGAGTTGGAGGCGCGCATGGCACTTGCCCAGCAACTTTCGTCTCAGGTGCTATCGCTTCGAAAGCGGGAAAAGTTGCGTGTTCGACAACCGTTGCGAAGAATATTGGTACCCGTATTGAACGCTGATATGGAACGTCGATTGAGGGCCGTAGAGTCTTTGATTTTGAGTGAGGTGAACGTCAAAGAATTGCAAATTCTTCGGGACGGAGCAGAATCAGACGTCACCATTGTGAAACGCATCAAGGCGGATTTCAAGCAATTGGGACCTCGTTTTGGTAAGCGGATGAAATCGTTGGCAGCAGCCGTAGCCACCTTGGGGGCCGTAGCCATCCAACGGTTAGAGTCCAATGGAAGCATCGAGGTGCACCCTGCGGATGGATTGGGAGCCGCAGAAGTATTGCTGTCGGATGTAGAAATTGCGACGGAAGACATCCCGGGATGGTTGGTTTCGAGCACTGCTGGGGTGACCGTAGCGTTGGACATTGTTTTGGACGAGAGCTTACGCTCAGAAGGAATTGCGCGCGAATTGGTCAACCGCATCCAAACGATGCGAAAGGAGTCGGGATTCGAGGTCACGGATCGGATTGAAGTCCAGTTGAAAGCGGAAAAGTCCATCCGGCAGGCGATTGCATTGAATTTGGATTATATTCGGGCCGAGACGTTGGCCGACGAGATTCATTGGAATGAAGTGGACTCGAAGGAAGAGGTGATATTAGACGATGGTCAATCCATTTGGATGACCTTGAAAAAAGTGAACAGATAATACCTTCATGGCAGAAACACGCTACACGGACAAAGACCTTCAAGAATTTGAGGCTTTGATTCAAGAGAAATTGCAAGTTGCACGGGAGAATTATGATGAGTTGCAACGAGCGCTGTCGCATCAAGATGACAACACAACGGATGATACGTCGCCGACCTTCAAAATGATGGAGGATGGTTCGGAGACCATGAGTCGGGAAGAGACCGCTCAACTGGCATCACGTCAGGAGAAGTTCATCCGAAACTTGGAGAATGCACTGCTCCGAATTAAAAACAAGACGTTCGGCATTTGCCGAGTAACGGGCAAGCTGATTCCGAAGGCAAGGCTGCGTTTGGTCCCTCATGCGACCATGTCCATTGAAGCAAAGAATCAGCAATAACCGTTGACACGCATTCAATCATTGGGAGGATGGTTTCTGGTCATCGTGATGCCTTTGTTGGTGGCTGATCAGGTGGTCAAGATTTGGATCAAACTATCTTATGCGGTTGGTCAACAAACGACCTTGATTCCAGGCTTGATTGAATTGCAGTTTATTGAAAACGAAGGAATGGCGTTTGGCTGGGCCCTTCCGGGTGCTGCAGGGAAGCTATTGCTGACTTCATTCCGTTTGGTGGCTGCTGTGGGGTTGGGTTTCTATCTCAACAAATTGCTGAAAGAAGGAGCGCACCGAGGGTTATTGGCCTGCATCGCGCTCATTTGGGCCGGTGCGATTGGCAACATCATTGATAGCGCCGTATACGGTGTATTGTTTTCCCGAAGTTCTTGGGGACTGGTTGCTCAGTTCCTATCGGAAGAGGGAGGCTATGCGCCAATTTTAATGGGCAATGTGGTGGACATGTTTCATTTCACAGCGCGGTGGCCTGCATGGTGGCCCATTGATGGCATGCGGTCTCATGAGATATTCCCGCCGATTTGGAATTTAGCCGATGCAGCCATCTCGATTGGCGTCATCACGCTGTTATTCGCGCAACGAAAGTTTTTTGCGGATGCTTCAGAAATTGAGGTGTCTAAGACTGCCACCTCGTCTGGCGGCACGGAAGCTTAATGTGAAGCAATCACGGGTTCAACCCAGTCCCCATGCGTTCGAATCAATTCGACTAGTGCTTCCACAGCCTCGGCTTCCGGGACGTTTCGTTGAATGACTTCCTTTTCCTTGTACAAGGTGATTTTGCCCGGCCCGGTCCCAACATAGCCGTAATCGGCATCGGCCATTTCTCCAGGACCATTGACGATGCAGCCCATAATCCCAATCTTCACCCCCTTCAAATGCGAGGTGACTTCACGAATTTTTGCTGTGGTCTCTTGAAGGTCAAAAAGAGTTCTTCCGCAGCTAGGACAGCTGATGTACTCCGTTTTCGAAATCCGTGTTCGTGTGGCTTGAAGGATCCCGAATGCCGTAGAGTTCCGCCATTGCAATGGAACGTCTGTGCCGCCTAACCAGATGCCATCTCCAAAGCCGTCTAGAAGCGGTCCACCGAGATCCGTAGCGGCATGCAATTGGTAAGTTTCGGTTTCTGTCACCTCAGGATGCCGATGAAACACCACAGGAACACGGCATTTCGCTTCATCCAATCGCATGCACATGGCGCGCAATGAAGCCATCGCATGGGCGTGGGATGTCGTCAGGACCAAAACCACGTTGTTTTGCGAATTCACCCAATCAATGAAGGCATCCGTTAGGTGGCACCGCTCAACTTTTACGAAGTGAATGGCGGCTTCAATGCGAGCAGTGGATGGTGCTGTCGTCCAGGCATGAGCGTCCCACAATGGGAAGTGTCGGGTGCCCCCGGCAAAAACGTCAGCATTTTGAATTACACCGAGCGTGCCGGGCAATTCAAAGTCGACCGTTTGATCACCAGCATAGATGAAATCACAGGCAAAGTCATCCAGGTTCCATTTGTCCAAAGGCACAGAATACCGGTAGCCACAACCGAACAGTCTCGCAGGTGTAATCGGCTGATTGCTCAGGTCATGCACAACGACGGGGACGTGACGTTGTCCGATGTTGGCGACCTCATGAGTCGCTCTGCGCTGGTATGAAAATGGATCAAAACTCAGCGGAACGGCAGGAATGTCCTCGAGGTTCTTGCGCCCTTCGTAACGTTCAACCAACTTTCGTGCAACGGGCATCTCAGCCTCCGGAGCTTCCGTGAGCGAAACCCGGACGGTATCACCTAAGCCGTCTTCGAGCAACGTTCCGATGCCCACAGCGCTTTTGATGCGACCATCTTCCCCGTCTCCCGCTTCAGTCACTCCTAAGTGCAAAGGATAGTCCATGCCTTCCTGGTCCATGTGAGAGACCAGAAGTCGATAGGCTTGCACCATGACTTGCGGATTGGAGGCCTTCATCGAAATGACCACGTCGTGGTAATCGTGCTGACGACAGATCCGCAAAAACTCCAAAGCACTTTCGACCATGCCCATGGGCGTGTCGCCATATCGACCCAGAATGCGGTCAGACAAAGAGCCGTGGTTCGTGCCAATGCGCATCGCCCGTCCCAAGGCTTTGCACTTGAGCACGAGCGGAGTGAATCGGGATTCAATGCGCTTCAGCTCATCCGCATACGTTGCATCGGAATAGGTCAGCTCTTCAAATTTCTTCTTATCCGCATAGTTGCCTGGATTGACACGAATCTTCTCCACGTAATCGGCGGCGACTTCCGCTGCATTGGGCGTGAAATGAATGTCTGCGACCAACGGCACATCATGACCCAACGCCCGCAAAGAATTCGCAATCTCGTTCAGCGCTTCCGCCTCTTTTTTGGAAGGCGCGGTGATGCGTACGAGCTCACACCCCGCCTCGATCATGCGCACGCTTTCAGCGACAGTCAACGGCACATCTAGGGTGTCCGCTGTGGTCATCGATTGAACCCGAATGGGTGCATCGCCGCCCATACTCAATGACCCAATCATCATATCACGCGATTTTCTTCGGCGGTAATTGAAGAGGTTCGCCCCAAAATCTGAGGTTTCTTGCGAATGCGTGTTGTTTTCCATGGACGAGAACTGAGTTCGCTAAATTAACCCCTCAAGAGGTTGGTTTGTTGACCGGATGTGGTCCGTTTGCGTCCGCGGGTCCCTAACTTCCCATCATGGGTTCCATTTCAATTGACCAAGACCGGGTCATTGTGCTGTCATCAACGGCACACGGTGATCAAACTCGGGTTATTCGTGTCTTGAGTCGGGAACTGGGTGTGGTCCCCTTGTGGGTTCGATTGGGAACGGGCAAAAAACGCCAGGCTGGACTGTGGCATCCGGGGGCTCTATTGGAAGTCAGCGGATTGAAACGAAAAGGATCTGAAGGCTTATTCCGTTACAGCGAAGCGCATCGAGCGGTGATGTTTGAACAGTTGATCTCCGACGTGCGCAGAAGTTCGGTGGCTTTCTTCCTTGCAGAGGTGGTGCTTAAAACATTGCCCGAGGAGTCAGCGCATCCGGAAGTATTCGACTTGTTTTGGGACACGTTGGAGCAACTCGAAACCATCCCGCAAACAGGCTGGATGCACGTTCAGTTTTTAGGCCAGTTGATCGCGTTGTTGGGTTTAGCACCCACTTTGGAACCGCAAGGGAGGAAGGGGTTGGATTTGCAAACAGGCGAATGGATGGACGAAGTGTATGAAGATGATGATCACTTAGGGCCTCACTTGGCGTCTTTGTTCGTCCATTGGTCGAGTCCTGAGGCCTCCATGGATGCTCCGCAAAAACTCAGCCTGACTGACCGGCGTCATCTCGTGTTGGGTCAGGTCCGATATTTGCAACATCACTTGAGCGGTCCAAAAACCATCCAGAGTTATGATGTCTTGGAATCCATATTTTCCGTTTAATTTCATGCACGTTGGCTCAATTCTTGCTAATCGCCTAGGCATGCGCAGACACACAAGGCTCATCATAAGAATGAACGGAAGAACGATCGCTTTGGGCTTCAGTTGCATGCTACTTGGATTGGGTGTTGCGCGGGGTCAATCAGATTCGAGCGGAATGGAGACTCAGCAAAGTGAGATTCAAATGAAGAGTACACCAAAAGCCCTAGAAGACGCACCGGCTATTTCGAGGGCTTTGAATGGGATTGCCTCCAAGGAAAGCAACCAAATTCAAACGGTTGGTTCCGATGGTTTGACACCCATTCCCTTTGCGGTGGTATTCAATAAGAACTCAGGACAAAGTGTGATGACGGATGTCAGCGGTAATGCCACCGTTTTAAGAACATCCATGTCGGACACTTTGGTGTTTCGCAGCATTGGTTTCATGGACATGGTCGTGTATCCGGGAGACCCTGTTCCCCAAAAAATACGCATGGTCGAAGACCTGATCAGTTTGGAAACAGCTGAAGTAGTGAGCCAGGGATTGGTGGGTGCACAGGACGCTTCTCTTTCCATGCGAGTGGAACGCATGGCGAGCATAGCCCGAACGGTTGAGCCATTGGAAGTCCCACAGAATTCGGCAGAACTTCTTTGGGCAACGGGGTCTGTCATGGTTCAACAGAGTCAACAAGGTGGGGGTTCGCCCATCTTGAGAGGGTTTGAGGCGAATCGGATTTTGCTTGTGGTGGACGGCGTGAGGATGAACAATGCCATCTACCGCAGTGGTCATTTGCAAAATGCGATCACTATTGACCCGCAGGTTTTGGAGCGTACGGATGTTCTGCTCGGTCCAAATAGTATCTTGTTTGGCAGTGATGCTCTGGGCGGAGTCATTCATTACCACACACGTACGCCAAAACTGGGGGTGAGGAATTTCGGTGTTCGAAGTTCAATGGCTTTTCGGACTCCCAATTCCAGTTGGACGGGTCATGTGGACGTCGAGGTTTCGCGTCCTGGCTGGGCCAGCTTAACCAGTGTAAGCCGATCAGATTACGGTGATTTACGGATGGGACGCTGGAGACGACATGGCGATGCCACATGGGGATTGGATTCGCTCTATGCTGAGCGCGTGAACGGCGTGGATTCGATGCTCGTCAACACCTCTCCTGAAATTCAAAAAGGTTCAGGGTATCAACAGACGGATCTGTTGCAGAAATTCCGCATTCAGGCTGGCCCGGGCGTGGTGGATTTGAATTTCCAATACAGTACGAGCACCAACGTACCGCGCTATGACGTTTCGGGCGATTGGAGCAATGGCCAATTGAAATGGGCAGAGTGGGATTATGGCCCGCAAAGGCGCGCTTTGGGCTCTGCGAAGTACGCGCGTCAACTCCAGCGATGGGATGTGTCTTGGGAATCTCAGGTGGCGATTCAACGCATCGAGGAGTCGCGCATCAAACGGCGTTTTGGAGACGATTGGCTCGAAACCCAAACGGAGACAGTGCAAGTGTTGAATGGATATTCAACCTTCCATAAACGGTGGTATTCCGGCTTGAATATTACGGGGGGAGTGAGTGCATCATGGGATGCCGTTACCTCAGTGGCGCAACAAACCCACGTGATGGATGCGGACAGCATTCAACCCGCACTAACCCGCTATCCCAATGGTGGAAGTGGTTTGACGACTCAAGGAATTTTTGCTACAGCCCAATGGCCCTGGCGGCAACATCGTCTTGCGGCGGGAATCCGCTGGAGTCAGTCCCAATTGAATGCCCAATTCAATCCGAATTCGAGTTTTGTGCTTCCCTTTGATGCATTGAATATGAAAAACGGTGCTTTAACGGGCGGGGTTTCTAGCCAATGGATGAGCATGGGAGCGTGGAGCGCCATGAGTTCGTTGTCCACCGGCTTCCGAAACCCGAATGTCGATGACGTAGGGAAAGTCCGTGAGAAGGGTGGATTCGTCTTGCTTCCCAATGATTCTCTGAAGCCAGAATACCTCACCAGTTTGGAGCAAGGTGTCACTTGGAATCTGCAAAATCGAAATGTCCTCTCGTGTACTTTGACGGGATTCGCAAGCTTCTTGGATGATGCGATTGTGCCTCAAAATGTGACATTGGATGGAGCCTCGATGTTCTGGATTGATGGTGATTCAGCCCAAATCCAGACGCATGTCAATGCTGACCAAGCCCTGATTGTCGGAGGACGTTTTGAAATCAAATCACAACTGACTGAAAAATGTGGATTTGAAGGGGCTGTTAACTGGACGCGCGGCAGGCAAGAGGCCAAAGGCGACGAAACGACGCGGCCGATGGCCCACATTCCGCCTGTTTTTGGAAGGGTGGCCTTGGATTATGAGCACCGCTGGTTCAGCGTGGAAGGCCATGTGTTGTTCAGTGCGAAAAAGCAGATTGCAGATTTCGGAGACTATGCTACGGATAATTTGGATTTGATGCTTCCTTCAGGAGCACCATCATGGTGGTCTTTCAATGTTGAGAGCGAAGTGCAGTTGCATCCTGCTTTGAAACTAAGACTGGGCATGCGCAATGTCTTTGATCTACACTATCGGGTTTTTGCCAGCGGAATCAGTGCAGCAGGCCGCGGGTTCTACACGTCTTTGCATGCCTCGTTCTAGCGGGCAATCGCTACCTTCGCAACATGCGTTTTGCAGAGGTTATAGGTCATTCAGAAATCGGTGCGCGGTTGCGCAAAGGTGTCCAATCCAATCGGGTAGCGCATGCGCAGTTGTTCGATGGTCCTGAGGGGTCGGGTGCACTGGCTCTAGCCTTGGCCTATGCGAGGTACTTGCATTGCAATGAACGCACAGAAGCGGACTCGTGTGGTCAGTGTTCATCCTGTAGGTCCTATGATTCCTTGCAGCATCCGGATTTGCATTGGGCCTTTCCATTTTTCAAAAAGGACGGCGGTGAACAGGCAACATCTCAGCCATTCCAGGCGGCCTGGAGACTGCGGATGTTGGCAGGGCCATATTTCGGTCAATCCGAATGGTTGGATGTGATCGGGGCCGATAAAAAACAGCTTTTTATCAGCGTTCATGAGGCATTGGAAATCAATCGAAAGCTTGGCTTAAAGTCATTTCAAGGAGGCTGGAAAGTTTTGATTTGCTGGTTGCCAGAAACCATGCGCGTCGATACGGCCAACAAGATGCTCAAACTGATTGAAGAGCCTACAGATCGCACGGTGATGCTGTTTGTCAGCGAACACTTTGACCAACTTCTGGCGACCATTCGATCGAGGGTCCAAGCAATCCGAGTCCCACGTCTGTCTGATGCAGAGGCGGCTTCAGGTTTAATCGAGAAATTCAATGTGGATGCCTCCTTGGCGGCACAGTGGACGCAAGTAGTTGAGGGCAATGTAGCGGCTGCATTGAGGCTGCAACAGAGTGATGGAGCCGGATCGGATTATGGCTTGTTTGTGCGGTGGATGCGTGCTTGTTACGGACAAGATTCGCCGGCGATGGTCGAGTTGGCCGAGGAAGTTTCGAAGATGGGGCGCGAGGCGATGAAGCGCTTCTTCGTCTACTCCATGCACATGGTCAGGCAATGCATTGTGGGCAATTACGGGGCCATGGAATTGGTGCGATTAACAGACGAGGAAAGAGGTTTTGCAGAAAAATTCGCCCCTTTTATTCACCATGACAATGTGCTCGGACTCCAGGATTTGCTAGAAAAAGCCCATCGGGACATTGCGGGAAATGTCAATGGTCGTTTGGTCTTCCTTGATTTGAGTGTACAAGTCAACATCTTGCTGCGGAAGACGGCCTAAGCAAGCGTATCTTCGCTATACTATGAGCTGTAGCAATTGCAAAAAAGGAGAGGACGGAAATCCGAGAGGATGTAAGAGCAATGGAAATTGCGGAACAGGGGGGTGTGGACCGATGACGGTGTTTGACTGGTTGGAAGGCGTGGCGCTTCCAACAGGGCAGTCCGCTTTCGACGTGGTCGAAGTTCGCTTCAAAGCCAATCGTAAAGCATTCTTCCGACGTTCTGGAGGATTGGATGTACAAGTGGGTGATGTGATCTCTGTAGAAGCTGAACGCGGTCACGACATCGGCGTAGTTAGTCTGCGCGGAGAATTGGTTCGGGCTCAGATGAGCGCCAAAAAAGTACGAGACGATCACGAACTCAAAAAGGTTCTTCGGAAGGCAAGCCAAGACGACATAGACCTCTGGCAAAAAGCCCGAATGCGTGAAGGTGAAACCATGACGAAAAGTCGTGAAATCATTCAACGTTTGGGGTTGCGGATGAAATTGTCAGATGTCGAATTTCAAGGTGATGGTAAGAAGGCCACGTATTACTACACATCAGAGGATCGAGTTGATTTCCGAGATTTGGTGCGCGAATTGGCCGGAGCGTTTGCTGTTCGGGTCGAAATGCGGCAAATTGGAGCACGGCAAGAAGCGGCGCGGGTTGGTGGAATCGGTGTTTGCGGACGGGAATTGTGTTGCGCTAGCTGGTTGACTGACTTCCGCAGCGTCAGCACCTCAGCCGCACGTTACCAGCAAATGTCTTTGAACCCGCAGAAGTTGGCGGGTCAATGTGGAAAATTGAAGTGTTGTCTGAATTTTGAGTTGGACCAGTATGTGGAATCTGTCAAAGAATTCCCTTCACCCAATGCCAAGATTAAAATGAAGGAAGGCCGCGCGGTCGTCTTCAAAATGGACATCTTCAAGAAGCTCGTCTATTTGCTTCATCTCGATGCTCCGGCAGCGGGCCCCGTACCGGTTTCACTAGATGATATGAAGGAATTGATGGCGATGAATGAGCGCGGAGAATATCCCCATTCGTTGTCTGAATTCGCATTGCAAGAGGAGCCCGATGAAGTGGATTCGGTTTATTCGAATGTTGTCGGTCAGGACAGTTTGACTCGATTCGACGAACAGCGTCAGAAGCGAAGAAAGAAGGGAGGAGGACGACCTGATCCTGGAGGCAAGCCAAAACGCACGGGAGGTCAAACCAACCGTGGACGGAGTAAGGATGCCCCGAAGTCTGCAGCACCGGACTCAGAAAGACGTTCCGGAGACGCTCAACTCAAAGCAACTTCAGGAAGCGGTCAAAACAAAGGGCGAGGACGAGGCAAAGGAGGTCCTGCCCCAAGCACGAATAACAACCAGAAAAAGGAAGGATGACCGGACGAATCCACATGATCGGATGGTGGGTGATTCTTTCGTTTCAATGGGCATCTTGCGGAACGGATGCGGCATTTTCTGGACATGTAGCTTTGCCTTCAAGCGGTTGGGAAGCTGAGGAATCTGCCACGTTTGAATGGCAGGTTCAAGATTCACTTGACCGTCATGACTTCTTCATTGATTTGAGGCACGACCAGACATATCCATTCAGCAACATCTACCTATTTGTAGATTTCACTTTTCCCAATGGAAAGTCACTTCGAGATACAGTAACGTGCACATTGGCTGACGAACGCGGCCGTTGGCTCGGTTCAGGCTGGGGAAATTTGGTCGATCACCGCATTGGTTTCAAACGGAATACGGCATTCCCGATTGCGGGCGATTACTCCATTAGAATCGCTCATGGTATGCGTGAAGACCCACTCCCCGGTATGCGGGATGTAGGATTTCGTTTGGAAAATTCGAAGACCCCTTGAAGGCGTTAATGCTTCAATGAGGGAGGACAATGGGTTCACTGAAGGTCACTGGATTCCCTGCCTCAAGCCAGGCTTCCATTCCTCCGGTTAGATCGATGATGTGTGGATGTCCGATGATGCGCAGCTCTTCTGTGATAACACCACTCCGTCCCCCGGCTTCGCAATACACCATGACGGGACGATCAGTCGGAAGTTGCTTCAAAGGCTCCAAGCGGTGATCCCAATCAAATGAAATGAAACCGGCTTGTTCCAAATGCCCCAAGTTCCACTCCTGATCTGACCGCACATCAATGAGGAGGGCATGGGGGTAAAGGGCTTGAAGCGAGTCCAGATTCAAGATGGAGATTTCACTGACTTGCGGATGATCAGCTTTATGCGCCGTTTGTGTCGCCGTGCTGCCGCTGCAGTTGGCAAGCAATACCAGTGCAGAAACGGCGGTCCATTCTAAAAAAAGATGCTTCATGTGACCAAAGTAAAGCTTGTTCCGGTCTCCTAGAAAAATGCAGGCAGGGTTAAGTACCACTTTGGGCTAAATTTTATGGTAAATTGCGAATCGCAAGTATGAAACCATGTTGGATATAAAAGGTGCAATTGCACTAAACTACCGAGCGCTTCAATTATTTTTATTGGGTTTGAGCGCCTTATTCATGGCTCCACTTTGGAGTCAGTCAGATCAACTTCCCTCTGGGGCGCCTTCCACTGCGGATGTGAAATTCTGTGGTCAATGGCAGATGTCAGAGGCCTTCTTTGAGGCCCATCCGGAATTGCGCCTCGAAGCTCAGCAGGCGGATGAAAAGTTGGAAAAGGAGACGGCAGATTTCTCGGACGTCAACCGAGACGAACTCATTGTCATTCCTGTCGTCTTTCATGTCATCCATTACAATGGGCCTGAAAACGTCAGTGATGACCAAATACACAGTGCCATTGCGGTCATGAACCGGGACTTTAGAAAGTTGAATGAGGATGTCACGGATGTCATCGCGGCATTCGAGGATATCGCGAATGACGTTGAAATTGAATTTCGCTTAGCACAGCGTGACCCGAATGGCAACTGCCACATAGGGATTAACCGCTTGCTGAGCCCCTTGACTTATGAGGGCGGCGGTGAGGTGAAAGATTTGATTCAATGGCCGCGCAACAGTTACTTGAACATTTGGGTCGTTGAAAATGCGGCGGGAGCAGCGGGTTATAGTTTGTATCCCAGTTCGGTGAACGGAAATCAGGGAGCGGGCAACGACGGCATTGTGGTCGCCCACGATTACACCGGAAACATGGGGACGAGCAACAATTACCGATCACGCACACTGACCCATGAAGCGGGACATTGGATGAATCTGAGGCACACTTGGGGCAATAGCAACAATCCGGGGCAAGCTGACAATTGCGATGAGGATGACAACGTAGACGACACGCCATTGACGAGTGGATGGACCTCTTGCAATGTGAATGGGGAGACGTGTGGTTCACTGGACAATGTCCAGAATTACATGGAGTATTCGTATTGTGGTCGCATGTTCTCTGCAGGCCAAGGGACGCGAATGCGCGCAGCGATGTACAGCAACGTGGCGCAGCGCAATCAATTGTGGACACCCGAGAATTTAGAGGAAACCGGCGTTCTGGAAGGGTCGATTCTTTGTGAGGCACGTTTCTCAGCATCGCGCCAAACCATTTGCGCTGGCGATTCCGTGCAGTTTTTCGACAACAGCTACCACGGCGTGACGAATTGGAACTGGTCATTTGGCGATGGTCAAACATCGGAAGGTCCCAGTCCCTGGAATCAATTCATGGAACCGGGTATGTATGATGTGATGCTGACGGCCTCGAATGGCACGGATGAAGTCAGCTTGACATTGGCGTCCTTTATCCAAGTGCTGCCTTCAGGAGCGTTGCCGTTGCCATTTGCGGATGATTTTGAAGAAGCCGAACTCTCTGAAGATTGGTTTATGGTAGATTTGGGAGCGGACGGAGAGGGTTGGGAATTGACATCTGCCGCGGCGATTTCTGGCTCCCAATCCATGAAAATTCAAAACTGGTCCAATTTTGTTGAATTCAATTCAGACCAGTTGGTGAGCAGCTCGATGGACATGTCGGATGCCGAAGAAATTCAAATTTCTTACAAGTGGGCATACAGCTATAAAGGCACGGATGAAGACGAGGACGAAACAGACGATCGACTCAAGATTTATGTTTCACCAGATTGTGGCGAAACATGGAGTTTGCGTCGCATGCACCGGGGGTATACGGATTTGCCGTCTGCGCCACCGCACCCATTTTCATTCACGCCATCAGGTCAGGATGAATGGAATTCGTACACGCTGGTCCTTCCTTACGAGCAATTTTTCACGGAGAACTTCCGGATGATGTTTGAGTTTGAGAGCCGATTGGGAAACAACATTTTCCTGGATGACATCAACATTCAAGTACTCACGGCTTCTGATCTGTTGGAGCGAGAGCGTTTGCAAGGCATCCCATTAGAAGTGTATCCCAACCCCAGTGCAGGCGAAGCCTGGCTTGAGTTCCAAACATGGATGGACCATGAGCAGGTCACCGTTGAATTGCGCGATATGACAGGCCGCTTGGTAGAAACTGTTTATGCTGGTCAACTGGCTCCAGGCTTGCAACGTCTATCGCTAGGAACGGCCAATCCAAGAGCGGGTGTATACCTTGTAACGGTTGAACTGGATGGCATTTCAAGCGCGACACGGGTCATTTTTGAATGAGTCCTCTGAGGTCTAGGTCAAAAAGCTGACGAAACGAAAACGACCGCGATGGACTAAGTCCGTCGCGGTCGTTTTGTGTTCCGTTCATGGAACGGACCTCGATTAGCTCTTAGAGCCCATTAGCACGGTCACACAACCTTCATGCATGATGGCTGTTTCTGATGGTGGAACTTGAACTTTCACTTGAAGTTGCTGTGTGGTCTCCACCTTGAAGTCTACATGCGTTTCATTGGGTTCTCCTTTCCGGCTATCAAAAAGATTCTTCCCTCGGCCATCGAAAATTTCGTAAGTCACATCGCCGAGAACGGGATGGCTGCAAACGACCAAACGGTAGTCTTGACCAGCAAGAAAAGTCAACATCAATTCAGCTTCATCACCAGGAATGAGAATGGCACTGTTGTAATTGTCATTTTGAATGTAACCATCCAAAGCGGTCATACAGTTTTTCTTGGTAAATGCGCGGCATTGCGCTTGCGCAGTTGTTGCCAAGAGGCCAAAGGCCAGGAGGAGTATAAGGGTATGCTTCATCTTACTACGTGACATTATTGGATGCATGCGTTCCGCACAGAGGCGACGGAAGCGGCAATGGCTTGAATGGTGGCATCATCAGCCGAAAAGGTGGGGCCTCCACCGATGACGAATGATCCGGACTCTTCTCGGTTGGTGGTGCTTTCTCCCTCTTCTGTATTGACTTGAGCAAAGGCAGCTTCAATTGGCGCCATTGCATTGAGTAAGCCAGTTAATTCAGCGGTTTGTTCGTAGCTGCGGCAAAGGCGCATCACATCATCCAACGTGAGCTTTTGCTCGGCGATGCGTTTCTTCAACTCGACGGGAGCCTCGTCCAAATGACGGGTGGCTAGGTACATCCCTTCAATCCAACCCGAGGCGACAACCAAACCCGCAAGGTCTTCTTGCCCATTGAACTTGAGACGTTCGTTGAGGTCGTAGAACGTCTCTGATACAATGCGGATGAGTGCTTGACGATCGTTTCGATTCTCCTCAACGGATCCCATCACATCGTCACTTAAAACATCGTTCACACCCAAGGAGGTGCTCAAAGATTGAATGGCTTCGAGGTAGTCAATGCTGGTTGAGTTTTCTTCGAAAATGGTAGCATAACTCAGGTCGGCTCCGTAAATCCCTAGATTGATGGCTTGACGATCGCTGGTGGTGTATTGCGCAGATTGACCGGCTGGATTTAAAGCGTCGGAATGAAAGTGTGCTCCGCTCCGCTTAATCAACGAGGCCGTTTCCATAGGAGATGGAGCCGCGTGGAAAATCTTGGTCAATGTCGATTGTCTCTTGGTTACAGACATCCCTTCAGAATCCATGACGGATTCTTGTGCGACTGGGTCTTGATTGCCTTGGCTGCTTTCGGCGGATTCTCCGCATCCTATCACAAGGATGACACCCAGTCCGAGGACTGCAATCGAGGTTCGTGTTCGTTGAATGAAACGCATGATATTATAGCTGGATATTGAAGCACAATTTGCCTCTCACCGCAGTCGTATACGGCAGTGTCCCTAAAAAGTTCCACACACTGCGTTGTTCAGGAAGAAAACAAGGAATCAATGCGCTTCCAACCAGTCTTTTCCTGTGGACATATCGACGACGAGCGGCACGGCGATTTCAACCGCCTCAACCATGGACTGTCTCACCATTTCCTGCACGGCGTCGACTTCCTCTATGGGCACATCGAAAACCAATTCGTCGTGCACTTGCATGATCATACGCGATTTCAATCCAGCCGATTGAATGGCCTTGTCCACACGGACCATTGCGACTTTGATGATGTCGGCTGCGGACCCTTGAATTGGAGCATTCACAGCATTCCGTTCAGCGAAAGCACGGACCGTGGCATTGTTGGATTGAATATCCGGTAAATAGCGCCGCCGTCCCATCACGGTCTCAGCGTATCCCTTTTCACGGACGCTCTCAACGCACCGTGCTGTGAATTGTTTGAGGTCTTTGAATTGTTCGAAATAGGCGTCGATGATTTGCTTGGCTTCTCTCCGAGGAATGCCCAAGTTCTGAGCCAAACCGAAGGCACCTTGACCATACAAAATGCCGAAATTCACGGCTTTTGCCTTGCTCCGCATGGCACGGTCGACCTCCTCAACAGCGACATTGAATACTTTGGCAGCAGTGGCGGTGTGGATGTCGAGGCCTTGGATAAACGCTTCCACGAGCCCGGGATCTTGCGACAATGCTGCAGCAATTCGCAATTCTACTTGGCTGTAGTCAGCGGCTAGAAGGACATGTCCATCGCTGGCAGGTATGAACGCCTTGCGAATTGCGCGACCCTCGGGTGTGCGAATCGGAATGTTTTGCAGATTCGGATCTTTTGAACTCAATCGACCCGTTGCCGCTACAGTTTGTTGGTAGTTGGTATGCACCCTGCCAGTATCGGAATGGACCAATTTGGGCAAGGGCTCAACATAGGTCGTCAGCAGTTTTTTGAGCTTGCGGTACGCGAGAATGTCGCCGACAATCGGGTGAGCATCCTGAAGTTTTGACAAGACCTCTTCGCCTGTTGGGTATTGTCCCGTCTTCGTCTTCTTGACTTGAGCCGGGATGCTCAGTTTTTCAAAGAGGATGTTGCCAAGTTGCTTTGGACTATCAATATTGAAAGGCTCTCCTGCAACTTCATGGATATTGGCAGTCAGTTGCTCTAGTCGTTCCGACAGCTCTACGCTATAAGTCTGCAATTCTGCTACGTCGATGCGAACTCCTTCTAGCTCCATCTCAGCCAAAATTCGGACAAGGGGCATTTCCACTGACTCGAACAAATCGGTGGCTACTACATCGAGCATTTGAGGGATAAAGCGCTCTCTCAATTGCCAGGTGATGTCCACGTCTTCGCAGGCGTAATCAGTAATGGTAGCGACATCTAAGTCGGCCATCGTTCGCTGGTCCTTTCCCGCTTTGCCGATGAGGTCCGTAATCGGCACTGTGGTGTAATTCAGCTCTACTTCTGCCAGGCGATCCAATTTGTGAGATCCTTCCGGTTGGATGAGGTAATGTGCGACCATGGTGTCGAACAACTTGTTTTGAATCTTCACGCCTCTTCGCGCGAGCATTTTGTAATCAAATTTAAAATGGTGCGCAACGACTTCCTTCGCGGGGTCCGAGAACACAGGGGCTAGCAACTCTAGAAGGGTTTTTTCAGTCCAGTCCTGACTGGCTACGGGTACCCAAAAAGCTTCACCGGACTGGACGCAGAATGACATGCCCACCAAGTCAGCGTCCATGGTGTTCAGCCCCGAAGTCTCGGTGTCAAATGCATAAACGGGAGCTTTTTGAAGACGTTCTACTAAACCGTCAAGCTCGGCACGCTTCTGAACCAAATGGTATTCATGGGGCACATTCTGAAGGGAATTGCCATCGTTTGTGTCGTTCGACTGTGTCGTGAAATGCGCTGAAACCGTGGTCCCAGAAGCCCCTGCGGGTGTTCCGAACAAATCGAGTTGGGAGCCTTCGGTGTCAATGGGTGCCTGCTCTGCAACGCTGACTGCTGGCTTGGTCGATTCGCTCGGTCCGGCGTCTCCGAGGATGCGTTTGGCCAATGTCCGAAACTCCAACTCTTCCAAGGTCTCTCTCAATTCCTTTGGTTTGGGCGTTTCCATTGCCATGGCATCCAAGTCAATTTCCATGGGAATATCCAGGCATATCGTCGCTAACTCCTTCGAGAGTATGGCCTGTTCCCGATTTTCTTCAACCCGTTCTTTCAGCTTGCCTTTGAGTTCATGGCTGTTCTCCAAAATGCTTTCCATGCTGCCATATTGCAGGAGCAGCTTGGAGGCGGTTTTGGCCCCAACTCCGGGTACTCCCGGGATGTTGTCTGCGCTATCTCCCATGAGCCCAAGGAGATCAATCACCTGTTTGGGGTGGTCTACACCGAATTTCTCGCAGATCTCGGGTGGCCCCCAAACTTCGGCAGGACCTCCACCTTTCGCTGGTCGAAACATGCGAACCTTCTCCGTAACGAGTTGCCCAAAATCTTTGTCGGGCGTCATCATGTAGACATCAAATCCAGCCACTTCGGCTTGCTGAGCAATGAAGCCAATCACATCGTCTGCTTCATAGCCTACTTTGCTAATCTGGGGAATGTTGAGCCCTTCCAAAATCTGAAAAATCCAAGGAACAGAACGCTTAATGTCCTCAGGTGTTTCGTCTCGGTTGGCCTTGTATTCCGGATATTGGACGTTTCGAAAGGATCCTCCGGGAGAATCGAAAACGACTGCCAAGTGGGTGGGCTTTTCGTTGCGAATAATCTCCAAAACCGCGTTGGTAAACCCAAAAACAGCGCTGGTGTTCAGGCCTTTGGAGTTGATTCTTGGGTTTTTTATGAATGCGTAATAAGCCCGGAAAATTAAGGCATAGGCATCAATGAGAAAGAGCTTTTTATCTGAGCTTGCTGTGATCATGTGGTCAGGACATCTTCAATGGATGTTCCTCCGAAGTTACCGCAGATGTTGGAATTCTGACGGGTCTAACTCAAGCTTTTGGCTGCTTATAAATTGGAACCGTAGAGCAAGGCTCTCCGTACATGATGGATCGGGCTACGGGCTGTAATTTTCGGATGACATGCCCCAAGGCATGGGGACCTCCCGCTTCTGAACAACCTTTGATGACGATACGGGCATCGGTGAATGGAGCCGGATCCATGGCTTCGATATTGGCAATCAAGATTTGGGATTTCACCTCTTCGGTATTTCCAATCCAAACCAGGGCATGAAGTTGAGTCAATTGTGAGGTGACGAGCATCCAGGCCCAGTCAGGAATGACAGCTTCGGAAGAACAGAAAAGGGCAACAGTACGTCCTCGAAAGTCTGATTCTTGGAGCGATTTCAGAGATTCTCGAAATGGCTTTTCACGCAAAATAAGACCCTCCCAGAGATAATCATGAAGATCGAATGTGACCAGGGCGCTGTGTGGGAACAAGTCTCCTAAGTCAAGCGAGACAAGTCCGCTTTCATCCACGCGATTGCGAATTTCGTCTGACATAATTCAGTTTATCCGGCGCTTTGGACGGAAGTGAGCCGGTTGTTTTTCTGCTCCATCATGAGCACGGCCGTTTCAATGATGCTGGCGTCGTCGTATCCATTCTCAGCATACAATTCTTGCTGGGTACCATGTTCCACGTAGCGATCAGGCAGCCCCAAACGCTTGACACGTGCTTGGTAACCATTGTCTGCCATGAATTCAATCACGGCACTGCCAAATCCACCAACGATGCAACCATCTTCAACGATGATCACATCTTCGAATGAGCTAAATACCTCATGCAAGAGCATTTCATCCAAAGGCTTGACAAATCGCATGTCGTAATGCGCTGCTGAGATCGCGCGATTTTTCAACGTAGGGATGGCTTGGGTGACTTGTGTTCCTATGGCACCGATGCTCAATATGGCGATGTCTTCGCCAGCGTGTAATTTTCGTCCTGACCCCAAGCGGATGGCCTCGAAAGGTTGACGCCAGTCCACAATGGAACCGGCTCCACGAGGATATCGAATAGAAAATGGACCTTGGTGCTTTTGAGTCGCGGTGTACATCAAGTTGCGCAAATCCACTTCATCCATGGGAGCAGACACCACCATGTTGGGAATGCATCGCATGTAGGCCATATCATAGGCTCCGTGATGCGTGGGCCCATCGGCTCCGGCAACGCCACCGCGGTCTAAGCAAAAAACGACGTGCAAATTTTGGATAGCGACATCATGAATGACTTGGTCGTAAGCCCGTTGCATGAAGCTGGAATAGATGTTGCAGAACGGCACTTTGCCTTGAGTGGCCATGCCCGCGCTAAACGTCACAGCATGTTGCTCGGCGATTCCAACATCAAAAGCGCGTTCAGGCATTTCTTCCAACATGAACTTCAACGAGGAACCTGATGGCATGGCAGGTGTGACACCGACAATGCGCGCATCCATCTTGGCCAATTCGATGATGGAGTGCCCGAAAACATCCTGAAATTTGGGCGGTTGTGGTGTTGTTTTGGCAGTTCGGACGATTTCACCGGTCTCTTTATTGAACAACCCGGGAGCATGCCAAGTCGTTGGACTTCCGGCTTCTGCAGGAGCATAACCTTTCCCTTTTGTGGTGACGCAGTGGAGCAATTTAGGGCCGGGAATGTGCTTGATGTCCTCCATGATTTGGGCCAAATGCTCCACGTCATGGCCGTCTACTGGACCGAAATAGCGAAAATTGAGGGACTCAAAAAGATTGGACTGATTCAAAAGTGCTGACTTGACAGCGGCCTCAACTTTTTGGGCAATCACTTGTGCATTCGGTCCAAATTTTGAAATGCGTCCAAGCAGATGCCACACCTCATCTTTGACCTTGTTGTAGGTTTTCGAGGTGGTGATATCGGTGAGGTAATCCTTGAGGGCACCGACATTCGGATCGATGGACATGCAGTTATCATTCAAAACAACCAGGAGATTGGTGTCTTCAGATCCGCCATGATTCAACCCCTCAAAGGCGAGACCGGCAGTCATGGCGCCGTCGCCGATCACGGCTATGTGTTGTTTTTTATGATCACCGTTGATTTTGCTGGCCATGGCCATTCCAAGGGCTGCAGAAATGGAAGTGGAACTGTGGCCAACACCGAAGGTGTCGTAAACACTTTCGGAGCGTTTCGGAAATCCTGAAAGTCCCTTATAAACTCGATTTGTATGAAAATCCTCTCGTCTACCCGTCAAGATTTTATGGCCATACGCTTGGTGTCCCACGTCCCAGACCAACTGATCCTCTGGGGTATTGAAGACATAGTGCAAGGCAACGGTCAATTCTACGACACCCAAACTTGCACCGAAGTGGCCCCCTTTCTCTGACACAACGTCAACGATAAATTGACGCAAATCCTCGCATACATCAGGTAAGTCTGATTGCTCGAATAGACGTCGCAAGTCAGAAGGGCTGTTGATTTTGGATAGGTGCGGACCTGCTGGGAAGGAATTCATGGCTTCAGAAGCGGAGATATATATCCGATCACAACAAATCTAAGGGGTTCTTGTTCGGTCTGCATCAGCGAACAAGCCCATTTTCCCAACAAAAAACCCGAACTCTTTAGGCTTCTGCGAGCGCAACCAATCCCTCCAAGATTGAGGCGCCATCCGTATTGCCTAAATCTTCGCTGGCAGCTCTTTCAGGATGTGGCATCATACCAAATACATTCATGTCCTTATTGGCCACACCTGCAATGTGATGAATGGATCCATTGGGATTGGACCACGGGTTGACCTTGCCGCGCTCGTCGCAGTACTGAAACAAGACCTGATCGCCGTCTTCAAGCGCTTTCAGGCCATCTGAATCAATGTGGTAATTTCCTTCGCCATGCGCAATGGGAATCATGAGTGGGCTATCCGCGTCAAGATTGGAAGTAATGGATGCCTTGCGTGAGACGGGCTTCAAATGGACATTGCGGCAAATGAACTTCTGGCTTTCGTTGTGCAAAAGCGCTCCAGGCAAAAGCCCCGCTTCACACAGAATTTGAAAACCATTGCATACTCCCAATACGCGTCCGCCTTTTTTCGCGTGTGCGACAACGGATTCCATGATCGCTGAAAACCGGGCTATCGCGCCACTGCGCAAGTAGTCACCGTAGCTGAAGCCACCGGGAAGCACAATGACATCTGCGCCTTGCAAATCACGGTCCTTGTGCCAAAGTTGAACGACTTCGAATTCTAAGTCATGCTCCAAGGCATGGACCATGTCCATGTCGCAATTGGATCCGGGGAAAGTAACGACGCCAAATTTCATTGAGCGAAGTTCGGGAAAGAGAGGCATTCGGCCTTCAAAAGAGGGGCATAAAAAGAATCAACAGGCTCCCGAGAATCACGAACATGCGGAGCGCGCCCTTTTTTTCGGTTGCACCCTGTCGTCTTTGCGATATGGGGATGCTCCCGACCATTCCAAAGGCAACACCAATGGCCAACAATTTGTCAAGGCCTCCGAATTGGTTGGGGGGGAACGCATGCGCAACGAGTCGATCCAATGTTGGAAGAATGAGGATGGCAAAGAGAATCGTGAGACTAAAAAGCAAGAGTAAATGCCAGCGAGTCGTTTGAGCCCTCAAGCTAATCTTGGATTTTTCTCGGAACATCAAAACCACCCCCCATACGGCTAAGATGCAGAGCCAAAGCCGAGTGAATCGAGGCGCAATCCAACGCGGACTGCTTGGAGAAGCGAGTGGGGACATGTGGTCGCTTTCAAAAAAAAGAGTGGCGAGTTCAGGATAAAATGTCTTGAAAGTAAAAACAAGAATAAAAATCCAACCTCCCCCGAGTGCCATCATTGCCCACTCTCTGAATATGAATGGTCTCGAGATACCTAAAACAATGACCATCGCTGCGATTAGTCCAATGTGTAAAGGTTCGAGGAATACGGATAAAGCAGCGAGCGCCGCGGCTCGAAATTGTAAACCGCTGGCAGAGGCTTGGCGGTGGACTTGGAGAATTTGATCGGCGGCGGCCAAAAAAAAGAACAAAGCAGTCCAAGAACGAAGGGCCAGTCCAAAAGTTTCTAGCGGCATTAAGAGCAGCAGCAGAACCATGCTGATCCAGGCAAGCGCCGGATCTCCGCGCTCCACAAAGCCATATCTCACATAGATTCGATGCGCCAATGCGGCAACGATCAGTCCCCCTACAGCTTGCGTTACGAGCTGTCCCAGCGTGTGGTCGGTGATCCAAAGGGAAAGAAAAAACCACAACAAACCGCTCACGGGAACGATGAGCCAAGCAATCGGTTGGTTTGAACGAAGGATGGATACCACGGGATGCTTATTTTTGTACCGAATTGATTACCATGAACACGCAAGAAATCATCACCCCCGTAGCGAAATTCATCGAATGGACCTTTGAAACCGTATTGGTTCCATTGAGCGATCCGTTCAATTCCGGTGTCATCCTCTTAGGGTTCATTGGTTTGGCTTTTTGGATGCGTTTGCAGAAAAAGTATACCGAGAAGGCAAAGCGAGAAGGAGGCATGGTTTAAAGGTCGTGTAGACCTGAAATCCCAATGAATTCTATTCTGTGAGGGCATCTTGACCGATATCGGTTCTAGAAAAACCTCCTTCGAATTCAATGCAATTTTTGAGTGCGTAGCTATTTTTAATGGCTTCTTTTAGATCGTTCCCTCTTCCGGTAAGAGCCAAAACGCGTCCCCCGTTCGTCCAGACTTTCTTCCTGCTTTCGCGCGTTCCTGAATGGAAGATGTGACCATCGATTTCTTGGATCTCATCAGAGAATTTGATCTCCTTCCCTTTCTCATAGCCTCCAGGATATCCTTCACTGGCAACGATCAGGGTACTGGCTGCACGATCATCAACGACCAAGTCGTATTCAGAAAGCAGCCCGGAACAAAGGCTATCGAAAAGATGGAGAAGGTCACTCTTAATCCGTGGTAAAATGACCTCGGTTTCGGGATCTCCTAGCCGACAGTTGTATTCCACTACGAAGGGTTCACTGCCTACTTTCATCAATCCAAAGAACAGAAACCCGACATAGGGAATCCCGTCTTTTTCCAATCCTTTGATGGTAGGGATAATCACTTGATTGAGGGCCTTCTCTTGAAACTCTTCGGTTAAAAAAGGGACGGGAGAGATCGCACCCATGCCACCGGTGTTGGGCCCGGTGTCTCCATCACCCGCGCGTTTGTAATCTTTCGCTGAGGGGAGCAATTGGAATCTTCGCCCATCTGTCACAGCAAACATGCTGACTTCCTTGCCGTCTAAAAAAGCCTCAATGACCACCTCGCTTCCAGCCCCATCGAATGCCCCATCGACTAGCATGGAACGCAACGTATCCTCAGCCTCCTGCTTTGAGGATGTGATAATGACTCCTTTTCCCGCAGCCAGTCCGTCTGCTTTCAAGACGTAAGGAGGTGAGAAAGTATCTAGATAGGCGATGGCTTTGTCGAGTTCATCGGCTTTAAAACTGGCGTACTGCGCTGTTGGAATGGAGTGGCGATTCATGAACTCCTTTGCGAAGCGCTTGCTCCCTTCGAGCATGGCGCCGGCTTTGCGCGGTCCGACCACCTTGACGTTCACCTTTTTGCTGTCCTCGAGATAATCGGCTATGCCATTGACCAAGGGTGCTTCAGGTCCTACAACGACCAATTCAATTTGATTTTTACGGATATAGCGTTCAATGCTAGGAAAATCCAGCAAATCTAAATCCGCGGAAGTTCCTAAGTGACCCGTTCCACCATTGCCTGGGGCAATGTGCAACGAGCGCAACAAAGAAGATTGACTTAATTTCCAAGCGATGGCATGCTCTCGGCCACCATTTCCCAACAGAAGGACATTCATGGTGTAAAATTAAGCGCTCAATTTGTGGCTGCAAGGGAGACGTTGGAAACTTCATGGGTTCAGCGCAGTAACTTGCAATGGCATATTGAACATGAAGCATCCCCATCTCTCAGCGGTCATTATTGCGTTCAACGAAGAACAGAACATCGGACGATGTCTTGATTCGTTGGTCGGCGTGGCAGATGAGATTGTTGTAGTCGATTCGGGTTCAACGGATGCCACGTTGTCTTTGTGTTCGGAGCGAGGAGTCCAGGTTATTTTTCATGCATTCGAAGGCCATGTCGAGCAGAAGAATTGGGCCTGGAAGCAAACCCGAGGTTCTTGGATTTTGTCTTTGGATGCGGACGAATCTTTAAGTGAGAAGCTGAAAGAATCGCTGCTGGCCTGGAAGGCAATTGCACAGCCAGATCACTCGGCTTTTGCAGTCAATCGGTTAACTTCTTATTGCGGGCAATGGGTGCGACACAGTGGTTGGTACCCTGATCGCAAACTTAGACTTTGGAAGCGGCATGAGGCCGTTTGGTCGGGGGAGAATCCGCACGATCGATTGATGTTGCTTCAATCAGGAAAGGAAGGGCATTTGAAGGGAGATTTACTTCATCACTCGTATCACACACCGGAAGATCACTATCGTCAAATTGCTTATTTCTCTGACATTGCGGCGCATTCGTATACCGGCGGCGGATGGGTATCGTGGCTTGGGATTCGCTTGGTGAAGTCAGGCTTTCAATGGGTGAAGACGGGGATCATCAAGGGCGGCTGGCGGGACGGTAGAACCGGTTGGACGATTGCAGCGATGAGCGCGTTGGCAACTTGGGAGAAGTATCGAAAAGTAAATGGGGCCATTCGGAGTCAAGCATTGTTAGGAAGGGCGAATAAAAAGAAGGTTCAGCGTCTATTGATCGCTCGAACAGACGCTATTGGAGACTTGGTACTGACGATTCCATTGGCCGGTTGGCTCAAACAAACAGCGCCGGAAATCGAAGTAACATTTTTAGTCCGATCGTATTCGGCTCCGGTGGCTCGATGCGCTGTTTCTGTGGATGCCGTGCTGATTTGGAATCCGGACGAGCCTCCTGCTTTGACCGGATTTGATGCGATCGTTTTGGCCTTTCCAGACCCCGCTGTAGCGCGGGCAGCTCATCGGGCCCATGTTCCAATCCGCATTGGAACAGGAAGGCGATTAGCGTCGTTCCGATTCCTCACCCATCGTGTTTGGCAATCAAGAAAAAGTTCGGGACGTCACGAAACATGGCATGGGCTTGAATTGCTGTATCGTCTGCATTTGGGAACCGGTTGGTTCAAGCCTGGATTGCGCGTTCCCCAAGACCCTCAAGAGTGGGCGGCAGCATGTCAATGGCAGGTTCGTTCATGGGAGGAAACGCAACAAAAGATTGAAGGCGCTTCGGAATGGCTGCAGTCGGGCAAGCCCAGTGTTATTTTTCATCCGGGGTCAAAGGGTAGCGCAAACAATTGGTCGATTGATCGTTACGAGGAAGCTGCGAGGTGGTTTCTGGATCGAGGCTGTCGCGTTTTACTGACAGGTACTGCTCATGAAGCCAGTTCCATGGGGTCACTTCGCTCTCTAAAACATCAGGATTTTGTTGACACAACGGGCCAACTTGAATTGGAACAACTCATGTCACTCATTCACGCATCGAAAGGGTTGCTTGCTTCGAGCACGGGACCTTTGCATCTTGCCGCCACCTTGGGAACCCCGTGCGTAGGACTTTATGGAAATGAGGCCCCCGTATGGCCGGAACGTTGGCACCCTGTTGGGGCCAAAGCCCGCTGGTTAGTGGCAAAAGATGAAGACGAGAACGGCGGGTTGGACATTCCCATTGCCGCAGTTTGGGAGGCATTTCGAATGCTTTGGAAGGTTCCGGTCTAATGTTCAATCAGAAGCCCGTGGGCTTGGAATTTTGCGCTGCATCCGACGACCGAACAAACCGATGAAGAATCCGGCAAAGGTGACACCCGCCTGAGTCTCGAGTGTGTCTTCGGAAAGGCAAGAAAGGCAGAGGATGAGAAGAAATAAAAGGGCCGCCCCTCGCTCGGGGATAGCCGTTGTGGAGGAATAGAAAGCAATCAATACGGCAAGCCATAGGACCAAAGCGATGGGGCCTCCTGAAATCAAATACGTAAGATATTGGTTGTGGGCGCGAAGTCGAAATGGAAGTTGAAGGGGAGAGTCAATGGCTTCGTAAGCGGCAGCGAATTCACGATTCAAGTCGCCTGTTCCGACGCCGAAGACCGGGTGGGCATGGTAAATGTGAAAGGCGGCATTCAAAAACGCAAAGCGTTGAACCAGCGAATGCCCACTTGGGTCTCCTCCGTCGAGCCAATTCGCAATTTCGAATTGTACAATGTCCCATCTTCTTCGAAGTCCGTGATGCTGCAACTCCAGAATGGAAGGAATTCCGGACTCAACGAGTTGAATTTCGGCTGCTTTTAATGAATGGACTCCGGCGGCATCTTTGGTGAGTCCTTTGGACGCAAGAAATCGGATCAGGGTCATCTTTAATTCTTGGTTTCGGCCATCAGGTCCTCTAAAAGGAATTGCACTGATGGCATCCCAACTGGACTCCATTTCGCCCCAAGCGATATTCACCCACACGGGCGTGCCGTTCTCACGCAAGCATCGTGTCGGAAAATGCTGGTATGTTTCACCTAGGTCTGTGGCATGCAACATCTCAAAATCAGCAGGGGGTGTGGGTCTGAGGTTCCATGCCCCAATGCCCATGCTGATGACCGCTAAGATCCCGATGACCTTCAAACTGGCTCTGACCTTCGGAATTTGAGGCGATGGGCCGCCGAGACCTTCCATCCAAAGAACGAATGCGCCGGCAATTGGAATCATCAAGAGTCCTGTGATGGCGGCAGTTTTCCAAATCACCCAACCCCCAAAAACAGTGAGAGCGGCCCAAGTCCATGCTGCAGAAGTTGAGCGGTTCCGGATGAATCGCCAAAACCACCAAGCCCAGGTCAAAGCGATCATTAAGCTAAATCGGATGTGCGAAATAAATGGGGACCATTCTCTTGCATGCAGCGGGTCATCATGCTGGTATCCCGTCCAAAGCACCGCGATACAGGCGGCGATGATCGAAATGGCCAGGGCAGAACGCACGAGACGAACGCCGTGCTCGAAATTCCATCGCCCGGTAATCAGCACCAATGGAAATGCCAAAAGGGGAAGTTGAATGCGAAGGGCGTTCCATCCGTTGGACAAATCTGTGGTCCAAAGTTGTCCCATTAAAAGCCATGAGAACAAGGCGAGGACAGCCCAAAAGGTGAGCTGAGACTGCCAAAACTTCCAGCCCCGATTTCGGAATATGGGGCCGTTTTTCCATCGATCCAATGTCCATGCGAGGAGCATGAAAAAAGCGCCTTGGCTCATTAAAAAATTGGAGAAGGGAAGCGCAATGACGGTGAGCACGAGCGCGGCGTCATAGGCACGTTGCACAAGAGGATTCGTGGTCCCAGCGGATTCGTATCTTCTTGTTTCAGCCATGAACTTAAGGGTTCAGAGGTCCCAGCAACAGCTGTTGAGCTTCTCCTGAGGAGAGCAAATCAATGGATTGTTGGAGCACAGAATCTTGGGGGATCATCCAATTGATGACGCCATCCTGGAGGTAATAGCGCAGAATAATCTCCTCCTCCAGAGCGGTTTCAATTTCTGTGCGAAAGCGATTCAAATCCCGTTTCGTGTTGGGGGCCAGCACACTTGAAAAACCCTCGAATGCTTCACGTTCATCTTCGATGTAGTGCTCATAATCGGCGGCTTTGAGCAATTCTTCCCAAATCAATGAGCTCTCTGATTCGTAAATAACTCCGTCCTTTTTCTCAGCGAATGCGACAAATTCCTTCCAATGTGCGTCTGAAAAAGAAAACTCCAAAGGAGGGGCAATGCTGTCTCGTTCGGATACCCAGCCATTGGCAAAGTCGAATAGCACTCCGTTGGAATAAAGCCCTTCTAAAACGTAACTCATGTAAGGAATGTCCACATGGATGTCCGGTTGGATGCCCTTTCCGTCAACAACGGGGCGACCATTTTGGGTGTAAAAGACTTGAATCGCGGAATCAGCAACGGCGAGGGCGGACCCATCGATTGATCGCTCACCGCCATAATCTAAACGCTGTATACAACGCCCGCTGGCCGTGTAGTATTTCGCTACGGTTACCTTCAATCGAGTCCCGTAGGCGAGTTGTTTCGTTTGCTGAACCAATCCTTTTCCAAAACTTTCCTGACCAATCACAATGGCACGATCTAGATCCTGCAAGGTGCCCGCCACAATTTCGGATGCGGAAGCAGATTGCTCATCGATGAGGATGGCAAGGGGCAAGTCCGGCGCAAGGGGTTCACCTCGAGTCGTATAGGATTTCAACCATTCTTCATTTTTTCCACGGGTACTGACGACCTCTTGTCCCTTTTCAACAAAGAGATTCACGATGCTGATGGATTCCTGCAATAGCCCGCCTCCATTGCCTCTCAAATCCAATACGAGTTGGTTGATGCCAACGCTATCTTGAAGGAAACGCAACGCCTGCCTTACTTCAAATGATGAGCCGCGGGTAAAGGCTGAGAGAATGATGTAGCCCGTGCTGTCGCGGACAACAGATCGAAATGGAACCGCGGGGAGTTTGATTTTTTCACGTGTCAAGACGAGGTCCACAGGCAGCTCCCAACCATAGCGCGTATAGGAGAGATTGACTTCAGATCCACTCGCCCCTTGCAACATTTCAGGAACCAAAGCTTCATCCACGTCCGGGAGGACATTTCCATTGACGGACAATAAAACATCGCCAATTTTCAATCCGCTTTTGTCAGCAGGAAAGCCCGGCAAGACATCCACGAGCGTGTGCTGCCCATTCATGAATTGGACGCTCGCTCCAATGCCTCCGTATTCTCCGGTCGTCATGAAACGTAAATCTTCTACGCGCGATTCAGGATAATAGACGGTGTAAGGATCGAGGCTCTTGACCATCGCGTCAATTCCAGACTCCATCAACTGGCCTGGCTGAAGTTCGTCGACATAATAAATGTTCAACTCACGGAACAGAGCCGTCATGATCTCGAGCTGCTTTGACATCTCGAAATAATTCTCCCTCAAAGGCGCTGCTGCAAAGGCGAACAAAACGACGGGTAGAAGAATCCAGAGTCGTCGCATGCGAGCAGGATTTGTATTCCCCTTGCGCTGGGTTTGTTCAGGACGTAGCTTCTTCATTTTCAAGAGAATCGGAGGGAAGTGGCATCTTTTTTAACGCGGATTGCACACAAAGTCGAATGACATCAAAGGTGGGCAATTCATTCCCCACAAAGATGAAAACGATCGCCCGTTGTTTTCCTTGTTCATGCAAGGCTTTTTCTACGGGAACTTTTTCAAGCCGCCATGCTTCACGCAACAACCGTTTGATTCGATTGCGATCAACTGCCCGCTTGAAACGCTTCTTGCTCACGCTCACGGCCGCTTGGCAAGGCACATTCTCTGGCAAGGGTGTGTCGATGTAATGCAACATGACAGGCCATGCCTTGACCTTATTTCCTTGCTCGAAGACAATGTTTAGAACGTCCCTAGATTTTAGTCGGAAGGGACGTGCGAACGAGTGATTTTCCTGATAGGAAGTTGACAAGGGCGACTTTATTTGCCCAAAATGTAATGCTCAATCGCCATGGTCATAGAGGGAGCCGTTGGCGTTGGCGCAGTAATATCCACACGAAGATTGGCGTCTTTGGCTGCTTTCACAGTGGTTGGTCCGAAGGTTGCGATGTGCGTATCGCCTTGAACAAACTTCGGGAAGTTCTTAAGGAGACTTTCGATGCCACTAGGGCTGTAAAACACCAAAACATCATATTTCACATCGCTCAAGTCGCTCAAATCAGAACAAACAGTGCGATACATCATGGCTTTGCTATAATTGACCCCTGCTTCATCCAAGAACTTTGGAATCGAAGGCTTCATCAAATCACTGCAAGGCAAAATGTAGGATTCAGTTTTGTGTTTTTTGATGTGCTCCATCAAGTCTTGAAAGCTTTGCTTACCGAAGAAGATTTTGCGCTTCCGATAGACGACATACTTCTGTAGATAGAAAGCTGTTGCTTCACTGATACAGAAGTATTTCATGGTATCAGGGACTTCGTAACGCAGTTCTTCCGCCAGACGAAAAAAGTGATCGATGGCGTTTCTGCTCGTCAAAATGACAGCTGTGTGCTCTGCAAAGGCAACCCTTTGCTGACGAAACTCCTGCCCGTCTACGCCTTCCACATGAATGAAAGGACGGAAATCGATGGTGAGTTTTTGACGTTCAGCTAGGTCAAAGTAGGGAGATTTCTCAGTCGTTGGTCGGGGCTGCGAAATCAGAATGGTCTTGAGCTTTTGCGCCATATCGGGGTCTTGGTTGCTCGAACTTACGAGCCCAAGAATTCAAAGTAAAGAATCCAAGTGGGTCCGATTTCGAAGGTGCAAATGTACGCAATTCCCCACCCAAAATGAACTGATGCTCGAACAACCGCCTGCAGTTGACGAAGCCATTTCAACACAATCCAAATCCACCAAAGCTGTGTCATTGTCTGAAGAGGACTGCAATCAATCGTAAATCCGGGATTTTGTACGAGATAAAGAAAGAAGACAGTTAATAGTCCCCAAAGTAGCCAGTTGCGCATGTGTCGATCGATCTCAAGCCCACGCATAACAGCTTTTTTTTCTAGCGTGACCCAAGCTCCGATCCAAGCTCCCGCTGTGCGCGTTATCAACGCCAGCAATCCCAATAACGCCCCGGCTGCACACCCGGTCCAAGCGGGGAATCCACCATCTGGAAGTTCGGAATGTTGAGCGACGGCCCAAACGCCACCGCACAAACTCCATGCAATAATGCCGATGCTATGACTTGTGATGGTGCCGCCAGTACTGGCAGATTCATCGGCGAGACGCTTCCAAACACGCTTGATTCGATAGGCTGTCCACAAGGTCAAGTTCCATTCGCGATCGAATCGTATGCGTAAGATTATGGTGGCAAGCATTCCTAGTGTCCACATCAAAAGGACGGGGCCAAAAACCACATGAGAGGGGATGAGTATGGATTGACCTTCAAACACGCTGCGAAGATTGGAAAGAATCCTTGATTTGTTTTGTCATTCTTCTCAGAATCGAAGGACTTAATAAGCAGGAGCTACATGCACAGGGGCCACGCGCTGAATGCGAAGTCCGCTTCCTGCCATTTCGAAAATGACTTGCAGCAGGTAACTTCCTGGAGCGGCTAAAATGCCATGTTCATTTCGCCCGTCCCATGCGCCTATCAAAGTTTGTTGACCGGGGGCAATCCAGGGGCTATTTGGAAGGCGACAAATGGCTTGTCCCGAGACCGATAGTATGGCCACGTGAGCCTGCCAAACAGTTGACTGCGCTCCCGGGCGAAGTGCATAAAGGACCGCGCCTGGCATGGAGTTGTGGCTCGACCTTGACCACGTGCTTTGAATGAGTTCGATGGAAGGGAAATTGGACGTCTGTGCCGCTTCGAGTCGAACGTTCCAGCTGTTTCGCTCACCCGGAGTCGAGCCACTGGGGTGAGAGCTCGATTGCCATTGAGACAGATCACTGGATTGCATCCGTTCCAAAGAGGTTACCCTGGAAGTTGACCAGGGGGCATCCAAATCGGGATGCAGAGAAACCGTTTCGATTGCCAACGAAGGTGATTGTAAATGAACCTGCTTCCGGCCGAACAAGCTGGGCAACGAAACCGCAATAGCGTGCGGTGTATTCAAACGGTTTGGGCAAGCCGCCAAAGCCCATGGTTGATGTGGGGGTATTTGCCAACTCACCCCTGTAGCCAAAGGAATCCAGTCCGATGGAAACGGAATTTCTTCTGTGGATATGAACCAGTTGGCGGTGCCAACTGCGGTCGATGCAGTGTGCGAAATTTCGATAAATGGCTCCCCAAAAGCATCGGCGTCGAGCACCTCGTTGAGGAAGAGTTTTGGTGCGGATGCGGGTTCGTTTGTATTGGACTCGGATGGTGAAGTTTGGAACCATTCGAGTTGACCACGAACGTCCATTGCCAGGATGGAATCGGGTATGGATTGTGCAGATGATTGTGCCCACAGGGTATTCACGTTGGCATATTCGAACCCTGAAATGGATTCTTGTAGAGCAGGGATGTGGAACCTCAGCGAGTCGAGCCAAACCGGTCGGCTGAATAGAAAGTATGTCTCATCCGCGGAGATTCCGTGCATCAAAAGGTGTCCATCGAAGTCCGTGTCGATGGGTTCATCAGACCATGAGTCGAGATGTTCAGCCGGATCGGTTGTGCCCGGGCTAGCCCCGAACACATTTCCGCTTGACGTCCAGTTTCTGCTGTTTTGAGCAGGGCCATTGACATCCACACGGACGAGACTGAAACCCGATTCTGCTTGCTTTCGATTGGGATGCCAACAGGCGGAGTAATGCACTTCATCCAAGACCTTCCCCGATGCATTCTTGAGGACAACATTGCCTGTCTCATTGGGTAAATTTCCGGGAAAGACCACCCAACGCTCACCCACTTGAAGAATGCGCCGTTCTTGGCAAACGTAATCGCCACATTGGACGCCCCCGATCTCAATGGCCAGGGAGTCGTTCCGATTAAAGATTTCAATAAACTCTCCCCAGACGGCGGAACTTCCTAGTGGGCTGGGAGAGATTTCGGCAATCACCAAGTCTTTGGGTTCCGGAAACTTGGCCGTTTTGAGTTTGACCTTAAAGCTGAAACGGTTCATTGAAGACCAATCCGAATAACAGGATTTTACATCCAATACTTGGAATTGAATGTCTTGATCTGGAGTGGAAATGTGTTGACTCCAATGCATTCTCTCTGGAAACGCATCATCAAGGGAACACGTGATGCTTCCCTTTGGGAGGCATTCCCAAGAAGAGAGCGGATCGACCGCCGCATTGAATTCAATGAATCCCGTGTTGGAGGAAGTTGGAACGATTTGCGCAATCATCAAGGAATCATTTGGAAGCGCTGCGAAATTTTCTTGTTCGCTGGCGAACCCCGGTGAACATCCATCGGGATCTTGGCTCCCGGTCCAATTGACATGAGCAGCGCAGGCTCCCGGTTGTAAATTTTGAAGAGAGACGCCTCCATTTTCCCCATTCCACCAGGATTGACGATAATGAATGGCATCCAAAAGCGATCCGTCCCAGCGCAGCAGACCCAATCCATCGCCTGCGTCATTGAATGCGGCAGCTCCATCAATGAACGCTTCATGCGTGGCCCCGTCTACAATCGGTTCCTCACAGCCTGAAATAAGGAATCGTTCACCGGGAATTAGAATACCATCCCATGGTGGTCGCGGGGCGAGTGGAATGATTTCGTTCGCACCCTCGTCCCACCAGAACCAGTGTTTTATCTGAAAATGGCGATCGGATCGATTCAAAACTTCGGCCCATTCGCACGCAGGTAAATAAGCATGTGGTGTCGGGTCAGCCATGATCTCAGTCAATACAATGTCTCCTTGATGGGCCGTGTTGGGAGGATTCCACACGACTTGAACCGTGGTGTCAATTAAGATGTTGCCAACCAAATCGGTGAAATGGGCGAGGTCAAAAAATCGCGGGTGTCCTGCGATCCAATGGGTGTCGGCGTTTGATCGGAAAGTTTTGGTCGAGCCTTCGAACTCAGGGAAGTGAACCAAGGATCCCATGTTGAAGGTCACCTGGCCCAATTCGGAACGCACAGGTTCGTTGAAGTGCCAAAGCAAGACAGAGTCGCCTTCCCACGTGATATGGCTCAATTTAGGAGAGCATGTGTCAGGAATGAACGGACTGAATTGTTCCAACTCGAATTCAATGGCATCGATGTTGGAGGTGGTGAACTGAGTCGAGAGGCCGATGCAGGTCGGGATGGCGTGGGTCACTCCATATGAAGCAGTTGGAGCGCCATTTTCAAGGATGGATTCGATTGATAGGGTGGCCACCGTGTCGCCTGGCAATTGAGTCCATGTCAACCAAGCATCCATGCTTTCTGCGAACAATCCGGGTTGGAGTTCAAGCAGCACGGGAAAGAGCTCCCCATCAGGCATGGACTCAAGAACACGCCTCCATTCAATTGCGTCTTGATTGCCATTGCTTCCTAAATGCAAGAAGCTTCCAGGAGCCATCGGCTCGCTATTTGCCGTCCAGCCTGAAACGGGTATCGGGGGTTCGTTTGCGCCTTCGATCGGCGAGAAAAAATGCAAGCGGCTGAAGTTGTTGATTGAACTTGCAAAGTCAGCAGACCAGCGGACGCGTACAGTACGTCCCAGAGAATCAGGAGATTGTTCAGCGGAATTCAAACAGGCATAAACCCAAGCTTGCCCTGCTCCTGTGGCATCCAGCTGCCATAGCGTGTCGGCTTGATTCCATTGACCCGATGAATGGTGCCAGATCAGCTGTTCTGTCGGCTGAGCGAATAAATTCTCCCCGGCCCAAAATAACAAGGCTACACAACCGGCCCATTTGATGACTCTCCCCATCCTCTTTCCTTCAACTATGATGCGGCAAAGTTCCGGTTTTTGGCAGAAATTCGGCGTGTCAAGTATCAATTCAAAGACGACGAATATCAAATGGGTTTCAATAAGAAAAGCGAAGAAAACGGCCTTGTCGTAGCAGTAATTGGGGCAACAGGACTGGTCGGAGGCACCATGCTCAAGGTGCTGGAAGAATTGAGTTTCCCTGTGCGGACTCTGTTGCCAGTGGGCAGTGAGCGCAGTGTCGGAAAAGAAGTTGTTTTTCAAGGGGAGTCCCACCGTGTTATTGGAATGGAAGATTCTCTTCGGGCGGCTCCGCAGCTTGCCTTGTTCAGTGCTGGCGGATCAGTGAGCCTGGAGTGGGCTCCGCGCTTCGCAGCCCAGGGTTGCACCGTCATTGACAACAGCAGTGCATGGCGCATGGACCCGAAGTGCCCTTTGGTCGTTCCCGAAGTCAATGGATTGGACATTGCGCCCCATCACTTGATCATTGCCAACCCCAATTGCACCACCATGCAACTCGTCATGGCACTGAAGCCTCTGCACGATGCGTTTACAATTGAGCGGGGCATTGTCAGCACCTACCAAAGCATCACCGGAACGGGGCAGGCCGCGATGGCTCAGCTGCAAGCAGAACGTGCGGGAAAAACAGCGACAGGGGTATATCCGCATCCCATTGACATGAATGTCATTCCACATTGCGATGTGTTCGAAGAGAATGGATACACGCGGGAGGAGATGAAAGTGTGGAATGAAACCAAGAAAATATTAGACGATGATACCGTCCACATGACGTGCACGGCGGTGCGAGTGCCGGTGATGGGTGGGCACAGCGAAAGCGTTTACCTCGAATTGGCCCGAGACTTTGAAATGGATGACGTGTTTCAACTGTTGCGCGATTTTGACGGTGTTGAAGTCATTGATGATCCGGCGAATAATGTATATCCGATGCCGCTGCAAGCTGCCGGAAAAAACGAAGTGTTTGTCGGGCGAATTCGCAGAGATCTTGCGCATGATCGCGGGTTGCATCTTTGGATTGTGGCGGACAATTTACGCAAAGGAGCAGCCACCAACACGGTCCAAATCGCGGAATACTTATGGAAACAAGGACGTTGGACCGGGGCTTCCTGAAATCCTCTTAACTTGCGTGCACCTCGGATTTCGAGGGAATCGATTGCATCTGTTCTCATGACCCATTCGCACCCTTCAGCCTTGCGTTCGCTTGTTTTGATCGCGACTGCCTTTCTCTTCATTTCAAACGTCAACGCCCAAACCCAGATATCGGGTCGGGTGCTCGATCAAGTGACGGGAGAATCTCTGGTCGGAGCGTCGGTTTATTTGGAGGAATATGCCACCGGAGGCATGACGGACTTTGATGGGAATTTTCGTTTCAGTACCCGGCAAACGGGCGAGGCACATTTAGTCGTGAGCATGATTGGCTATGAAGCTTTGCGCTCGTACATCCAGCTTCCAGCTCGCCAAGGGGGCAATCTCGGAATGGCAGGGATTGATATGGGGCTGCTCGTTATGAAAAGTTCGACGATTGGTTTGGCTGAGGCGAATATCATTGCGTCTGTTGCCATCGACCGCGAGACTCCGATCGCTGTATCCACGTTGGATGCACGTACCATTGAAGAACAAATGGGGGACAAAGAATTGGTGGAAACCTTGAACATCACACCCGGTGTTTATGCCACCAAAAGTGGCGGTGGATTTGGGGATAGCCGCATCAATATTCGCGGGTTTGACCAGCGCAACGTGGCCGTTTTAATCAACGGAATTCCGGTCAATGATATGGAAAGCGGTTGGGTGTACTGGTCGAATTGGGCGGGATTGGGTGACGCGGTGAATACCATGCAAGTGCAGCGGGGGCTAGGCGCGTCGAAGTTGGCCATCAATTCTGTTGGAGGAACACTCAACATCATCACCAAGGCGACGGACATGAATCGTGGAGGGAGTTTTATGCAGAGTATGACGGATTATGGCCGTTACAAATCGATGCTCTCCCTAAGTTCTGGCATTCTACCGAGTGGCTGGGCTGTGAGCGCTGTGGGCAGTCGCACTGCGGGCAACGCTTATGTGGACGCCACCTTCATCGATGCCTGGAGTTATTTCTTAACAGCAGCCAAAGATTTTGGGGCCCACCGGTTGGTTTTCACTGCGATTGGCGCTCCGCAAACCCACGGCCAACGACGTGGTCAATTGACTGTTGATCGCTTCAATGACCTCAATGCGCTGGGGTATGAAGCCCACCGATGGAATGAGGATTGGGGGTATCTCAACCGCGGAGATTATGAGAATGCCACGTTCAATTCTCGCACCAATGGCTATCACAAGCCACAATTTGCACTCAACCATTATTTTCAATTGAGTGAGCGTGCCAACGTCGCCACGAGTTATTACATCAGCACAGGCCAGGGATATGGTTCTCGTTATGATGGCACAAGCACGCCACGTTTGAGTGAATCGTATGTGGATGAGGCAGGGGTTTCCCGCACCGTGAAAACCACGCTCAATTGGGATTACCTCTACGATTCCAATGCATCCAACAACCAAATGACGACCTATGCGGCCGATGCGATTGCTTTCAATGAAAGTGCCCAGGCTTGGATTGACACGGTTCATGCCTTTGGCGATCCGGTGGTCATGGAGGGCGACACCCTTGTCGGAGGGCGCAGCCGGAGCTTGATTGAAAATGCGCACAACGAGCATTTTTGGACCGGTGCCTTGTCCACCTTAAGAGTGGATCTCAGTGACCGTTTGCAACTCATGGCAGGCATTGATGCCCGGTATTACGCGGGCAAGCACTTCACCAAAGTGGACAACCTCCTCGGGGGGGATTATTACCTCCAGTCCTTCGGCAGTTCAGATGGATACGGGGTGAACCCTGAGTACAATTTGCTCGCGCAACCCGGAGATGTCGTGGACTACGATGATATCGGAAAAGTGAGCTATGGTGGCGGTTTTGCCCAAATGGAATACAAAGACGACCGGTTCAGTCTGTTCGCAGCGGGAACCTTGAGCTACACGCAGTACCGTCGAATCGATCCTTACAAGTATTTCCGCTACGAAGAGACGGGCATGCAGAACGTCACGGAAGTCGATCCTGAAACGGGCGAGCTGGTCACCTCTGAGCAATTTATGTACGGGATTAAGTCCGAAAAGGCGAGCAGCTGGGGATACAATGCCAAGGCCGGCGGAAGCGTGCGGTTGGGCGAAACGAGCCACCTCTATGTCAATGGCGGCGTGTACTCGAGAGCTCCCTTCATTCGTTACGTGTTCACCAACTATTCGAATGTCTTGAGCAACGATCGGTTGACCAATGAAAAAGTGGCGGCATTGGAAGCGGGTTACCGTTTTCGCTGGCGCGGGATTTCATTTGATGTCAATGCCTACCACACCCAATGGCGTGATAAGAGCATCATGAGCAGTCCGTTGCTGCGTCCTGATGGCACCGAATACCGAGCGTTCATTACGGGATTGACCCAGACGCATGAAGGACTTGAGTTTGAGTGGAAGGCGCGTCCATTCCGTTTCTTGGAAATTGGCGGCATGGCGTCCTTCGGCAACTGGCGCTGGGAGAATGATGTGAATGCAGAGATCATCAGTGAAGAAGGCGGCGAAGTGTTGGAATCCCTCTTCATCTATTCTGCCGGCCTCAAAGTCAGCGATGCGCCACAGCAGCAAATTGGATTTTTGAGCAGCTTCAACTTCGGAAAGGGCTGGCGTTTTGGAGCGAATTATGTTCACAACAGCAAGTTGTACGCTCGATTCGAAGTGGATGCCGACCGAACGGATCCCGAACGTGCGGGTCTGCAACCGGTGATGCTTCCGTCTTTTGGCTACTTGGATTTGAGAGGGAGCTATTCATTTGACCTTGCAGGCGTGTCCTGGAGGGCCAGTGTCAATGTGCAGAATGCCTTGAACAATATCTACATTTCCGATGGATTTGAGACGTTCGTCACGAATCCACAAACAGGGGAGAAGGAGCAAGGCACCGTGGAGAATGGGAGACTCGAGGGTTATTGGGCGTACGGAAGAACGATCAGCGCTTCGCTGAAGATGATGTTCTGACGGCTGTTTCAATCAATTGAAGTCAAAAAAACCGCCTGCCCCCGAAGGGACAAGCGGTAAAAAAAAGCGAGCCGATATGCGGACTTGAACCGCAGACCTACGCATTACGAATGCGTTGCTCTACCAGCTGAGCTACATCGGCATGGGAGGGGATACGAACGACCTCAAACGGAGGTTACACTCTCACCCGAATTCTTGCTCCATGAGAGTTAGCTGATGACGTCTCCTGCCGCGGTTCCTTCTTCTGGTGTGACAAAGCGCAAGCCGCCGTCGGCGGTTGAAGCCATGAGTACCATGCCTTGGCTTTCAATGCCACGCATGGTGCGCGGAGCGAGGTTGACCAAAACCGTGACGCGCCGACCTACCACTTGTTCGGGTTCAAAATGCTCGGCAATTCCACTCAAGACAGTGCGCTCATCGAGTCCTGTTCGAATGGTTAGATTGAGCAACTTGTTGGCCTTGGGCACCCGTTCGCAGGCGATTACTTCGCCAACCCGAAGGTCGAGCTTTTGAAAATCATCAAATGTCATTTCCTCTTTGATTGGTTGAACACTGGTTTCTGTTTTGGCGCGGCTTGCTTGCAATTTCTCCAATTGCGTTTGGACCACTGATTCCTCTACTTTTTCGAATAAAATGGGCAGTGGATTGAGTGTTCTCCCCGCTGGAATCATGTTAGCTGCAGCAGATGACCAGGTGGTGCTTTCAACACCGAATGCGCCTTGAATCTTTTGGGCCGTCCGTGGAATGAAGGGCTCGAGCACCACGGAACACATTCCGGCGACTTGGATGCAGTGGTGTAAGATCACCGCGGTCCGTTCTGGATTGGTTTTCTGCACCTTCCAAGGCTCCTGCTCCGTCATGTATTTGTTGCCCAAGCGGGCGACGCCCATGGCTTCGTGCAGGGCTTCACGGAATCGGTTTCTTTGAATCAAAGCGCCGATGCGCTCGGGAGCCGTTTGCAACGCCTCGATGATGGCGTCATCAGCGGATTCGCTTGCGGACACCATGGCTTCGGGCACCTGGCCTTGATAGTATTTCTGCGTCAGTACCAAGACCCGGTTGATGAAGTTGCCCAATACATCCGCCAATTCATTGTTAATGCGCTCCCGGTAATCGGCCCAGGTGAACTCACTGTCCTTTTGTTCGGGCATGATGCTCGCCAGCACATAGCGCATCTCATCGCTCTTTCCAGGGAATTGCTCGAGGTACTCACTGACCCAAACCGCCCAGTTGCGCGATGTTGAGATTTTGTCGCCTTCCAAATTCATGAAAGCATTGGCGGGAACATTGGTCGGTAAGTTGTAGCCACCGTGCTCCCGCAATAGAATGGGGAAAATCAGGCAATGGAAAACGATGTTGTCCTTTCCAATGTAGTGCACCAAATCGGCGTCCTTCGATTGCCAGTAATCCCGCCAATCTTGCCCGTTTTGCTCAGCCCACTCCATGGTGGCAGTGATGTATCCGATCGGTGCGTCTAGCCAGACATAAAGCACTTTGCCATCCGCTCCGTCGACAGGAACAGGCACGCCCCAGTCCAAGTCTCGTGTCATGGCGCGGCTTTGCAATCCACCGTCAATCCAACTGCGGCATTGGCCGGTCACATGTGCTTTCCATGTTTTGGGATCGTGGTGTGATTCCCCTTCAAACAGACCTTGATCAATGTATTCCTTCAGCCAAGATTCATGCCGACCCATGGGCAAATACCACAAGGTCGTATCCTTCAATACCGGCGTCGCGCCGCTCAATGTCGACTTGGGTTGGATGAGGTCAGTTGGTGATAGGGCACTGCCACACTTCTCACACTGGTCGCCATAAGCGCCGTCGGCGTCACATTTCGGACACGTGCCGATGATGTAACGATCTGCAAGGAATTGTTGGGCTTCGGGGTCGTAAAATTGTGCTTCAGTCTTGACTTCGAAGCTGCCTTTATCGAGCAGCGTTTTGAAAAAGTCTTGAGCATTTTGGTGGTGACGGGGACTGCTGGTTCGGCTGTAATGATCAAACGAAAGATCCAAACCTTGAAACGCTGCTTGCATTTCTTCATGATACCGATCGACGATGTCGCGTGGTGTCAAGCCGTCCTTTTTGGCGCGCAAGGTGATGGCCGCTCCATGCTCATCGCTGCCGCAAACCCACAGCACCTCGTTGCCCGCCATGCGCTCATATCGGGCTCGAATGTCACCGGGCAAATACGCTCCGGCAACGTGTCCGATGTGGATGGGGCCGTTGGCATATGGCAATGCCGATGTCATCATCAAGCGTCGGGGAGAGGAGGAGGATTGCGGATTGGCCATGTAAAATGCGTTCAAAAAGGTGCTGCGAATTTCGCTCAAATTCGGTGATGCATGACCATATTGCGTGGATGCATCTTGTTCAACCCCGAAGAATGCCTGCTCCTCTGAAGCCAGGTGATCAAATCTTGTTGGCTGCTCCTGCGCGATTTGTTCTTGCTGATCAGGTGTTGAAGGCCCGAGAAACCATTGAGCGTGCAGGTTTTGTTGCAGTCGTTCCGCCGAGCCTCGAAGCACGTGATGGCCAATTTGGTGGAACCGACGCACAGCGGGCGGAGCTGTTGAATGAAGGATTTAGAGACCCGAGCATTCGCGCAATTTGGGTCATGAGAGGAGGCTATGGATGTGCCCGCGTTTTACCGCTATTGAATTCTGAATCCTTCCAATCGGATCCCACTTGGATCATCGGCTTCAGCGATGTAACAGCGTTGCACGCCTGGTCGGACTGCCAAGGGGTCGGATCGATGCATGCCCCGGTCGCCAATGCGATTGATTCCACCCTCCCGGAGCACACGGCTTTGTTGTGGAAGCGGCTAATGGAAGGCGGCAGCCCGGATGGGACACCAGTGGTCGGCGGGAACCTGAGCGTGTTGTACAGTCTGTTGGGCACGCCCTATTTCCCCCATGTAGAGGGATGCTGGATTTTGTTGGAAGATTTGGACGAGTATCTGTATCACATCGATCGCATGCTGTTGGCTTTTAAATTGGCTGGAGTCTTCGATCGCATGCACGGTTTGCTCATGGGAACTTTCAGCGATTTGCACGACAACACGCCGGCTAGTGGCCAGTCAGTGGACAATCCTTTTGGGCGTACAGTGCGACAAATGGTGGAGGAACACGTGCCGAGCGCCAAACCGGTGCATTGGGACCTTCCTGTCGGCCATGGGCAGCTGAACAAGCCGATCATCTTGGGAGCCGATCTCGGTCCTGCGAGCCGTTGGAAATGACTTAATTTCGCGGCAACGTCGTGCGGGATGAATGCACAGTACTTTCATTTTAAATTGAAAATATGTACGGAAAAATAGAAGAGTTTTTGAAGCGGGAGTTGAGTGAAATAGAATCCGCGGGTTTATTCAAAAGTGAGCGTGTAATTGCAGGCAAGCAGGATGCTGAAATTGAATTGACAGACGGATCTCGGGTACTCAATTTCTGTTCAAACAATTACTTGGGTTTGAGCAGCCATCCTCGTGTATTGGAGGCAGCAAAAAGCGCCATTGATTCGCATGGTTTTGGCATGTCGAGTGTCCGCTTTATCTGCGGAACGCAGGACATTCACAAGGAGCTAGAAGCCCGGATTGCGAGTTTTCATCACACGGAGGACACCATCTTGTATGCAGCGGCATTTGATGCGAATGGCGGGGTGTTTGAACCTTTGCTAGGGAAGGAGGATGCCATCATTTCGGATTCGTTGAATCATGCCAGTATCATTGACGGTGTTCGCTTGTGCAAGGCCGCGCGATACCGCTATGCGAACAATGACATGGTGGACCTGGAAACCCAACTGAAGGCTGCCGTGGCGGCCAACCATCGGTTCAAAATCATTGTCACCGATGGTGTGTTTTCGATGGACGGTTATGTCGCTCAGATTGACAAGATCTGTGACTTAGCGGACCAATACGATGCGCTCGTCCTGGTGGATGAATGCCATGCTACGGGATTTATCGGCGCAACGGGACGCGGCAGCATTGAGCTGCGCGGAGCGCTGGGCCGAGTCGACATCATAACGGGGACATTGGGCAAGGCGATGGGCGGTGCGATGGGCGGATTCACGACCGGACGCAAGGAGATCATCGAATTGTTGCGTCAGCGTTCACGGCCGTATTTGTTCTCCAACAGTTTGGCACCGAGCATTGTCGGAGCTTCATTGGAAGTGTTCAACATATTGGACGAATCGACAGCCCTGCGTGATCAATTGGAAGCCAACACGAATTATTTCAAAGCTGGAATGCGCCGGGTGGGCTTGCCCATCAAGGACGGTGAGTCGGCGATTGTTCCTGTGATGCTGGGCGATGCGAAATTGTCGCAAACCATGGCGAATCGGTTGTTGGAAGAGGGCATTTACGTGATTGGATTCTTCTACCCGGTCGTACCGAAAGACGCAGCGCGCATTCGCGTTCAACTGTCTGCTGCGCACACCAAAGAACACCTAGACCATGCGATTGCTGCTTTTGAAAAGGTGGGACGCGAGTTGGGGGTTCTGGAGCAGATACAATAGACTGCGCAGCATGAGCGACAAACGTATTTTGATTGTAGGGGATGGTCTTGCGGGGACGTTGGTGGCTTGGGAGTTGTTGGAACAGGGTGTTGACTTTGTGGTTTGGGGCGATGGGTCTCCAGCCGCTTCGGACGTGGCAGCGGGTATGTTCAATCCTGTTTCGTTTCGACGAATCTTGCCTGTGTGGCACGCTCAAGAACATTTGGATTCAGCGCGCACGCGCTACGCTGCTTGCGAAAGCCATCTTGGGGTGAAGCTCTGGCATGATGTGGCGCTTTTGCGAATCTTTCCGGATGCGGCTTACGCAGCACAATGGGATGAGCGCATTGCCGAGCAGCATCCGGTGTCCGCGTTTATTGAGCGATGCGATGATGGAAATTGGCATGAGTCCATTTCTGCGCCATACGGAGCGGGTCGAATTCGGGAAGCGGGCTGGGTTGACGTGCAAACATTGGTGAAAAAAAGCCGGGAGTTTTGGCAGCAGCGGCAGGCGTGGTCTCCAACGCGATGGAACATAGATGATGGCCTTCCGGAGGGGTTTGATGCGGTGGTTGATTGCCGCGGTGTGGGAGCGAAGTCAGATTTGCTGCGCTATGGGTTGGAGGTTCGTCCCAACCAAGGAGAAGTGCTGACGCTTCAAGTTCCTTCAGCCGTTGGTGTTGAAACGGTCAACAATGTCACTTGGGCGATGCCGATTGCTGGAGGTCAGGTGCGCATTGGGTCGACCTACCGATGGGATTTCATGGAGCCAACAGTCTTAGATGCGAGTCAATCCGTTTTGTTGGACAAAGCCAATGCGGCCCGGGAAAACAAGTTGTTTTCAAGAGATCAAATTACAGAGCATCGCGCGGGGTTGCGCCCTGCGAGTCCGGATCGCCGGCCATTGGTCGGACGAGTGGCCGATGCTATTCCTTGGTATATCGTTTGCAATGGCTGGGGTACGCGAGGCGTCTTGATTGGGCCGCGAACGGCGGCATGGACCATTCAATCGGTGCTCGATGCGTCGTGGGAAGTGCCGGCTGAGGTTCGTCCAAATAGATTCCGTACTTTCACAAATAATTGAAAGTAAATCCGTTTTGAAGACGAAGCAAACCATTGTTTGGGATACGGTCCAAGAGGAGTTTATCCAGAAGTGGCGTGAGCTGGGCACGGCTTGGGGCATTCCGCCGGCTATGGCCGCCATCCATGGGCTCTTATTGAGCCAGCAACACCCCTTGATCACCGATGAGGTGATGTCGACGTTGTCTTTGAGTCGTGGAAGTGCGCACACACAATTGCAAGCCTTGGTGGACTGGGGATTGGTTTATCCGGTCAGAACATTGGGCACACGACAGAGGCGATATGTCGCCGAAAAGGATGCCTGGCAAATGATGGCTTGCATCGCTCGGCAACGAAAAAAACGTGAATTGGATCCGCTACTCGAACTGGAAGGATGGAAGGAGTCACAATCAGCCGGCCTAAGTGATTCGGCACCGGCACAGGCGTTGGACAAGACTTTGGATGGGATTCTCACGCAAGCGCGCGCTGTAAATGGCGTCTTTGATCGGCTGATATCAGAAGATGAGCGGTGGTGGGAGCAGTGGTTGATTCGGGGTTTGCGAAGAAATTGAAAAGGCGTGCAGCGAAATCGTTGAACCCTTAACTTGGTCTCAAAATGTCTTGATATGCTCCACGAACAAATTGCCTCAGCGCTCAACGAACAGATTAAACTGGAAGCGCAAAGTTCCCACACGTACTTAGCCATGGCTGTTTGGGCTGAAACCAATGGATATGATGGCACCGCCTCCTTTCTATACGAACACGCTGAAGAGGAGCGGATGCACATGCTGAAGCTCATGCGTTTTGTCAATGAACGTGGAGGAGTAGCGGCGGTTCCACCCTTGACCGCCCCCGCATTGGATTACGCGGGTTTAGAAGTGATTTTCCAGTCCATTCTAGAACATGAAACACAGGTCACAGCGAGTATCAATGCGGTGGTAGACCAATGCTTGAGCCTCAAGGATTACACGACACACAATTTTATGCAGTGGTACGTGGCGGAGCAAATTGAGGAAGAGGCGATGGCGCGTAAAGTCTTGGATAAGTTGGCTTTAGTCGGCGGTGATCGGGGAGCCTTGTATCTCTTCGATCGGGATATACTCAGTTTAGCTGGCACATCCGGCGCTTGATAATTTCACTTTTTCAATGCTCAAAGCAACCGGCTCAATGAACTTGAATCGCAACATGCAATCGCGAAAGGTGTGGTGGGTCCTCCCGCTGCTTTTCATCGCATCAATTGCAGCGATCATCAGTCCGGTGATCCAGGGCGATGAACTGGACAATGCGGACACGCAGGCCATCATGAAGGCGAACTTTTTGTTTCATTTTGCGGCTTCAAATGAGTGGCCTGCAGAAACGAAATCAGGCCCATTCCGCATCGCTGTGGTCGGGAATGAACGCTTGTTTCAAGAGCTGATAGATAAATACGCATTGAAGTCCATTGGCATTCAGTCGCTCGAGGTTGTTTATTTTGAAAAGGATCATGAGATCAGTGATTCGCAGCAGCCACACCTGATTTATTCAGAATCTTCTGACGAGGCTTTGGACGCCTTGGCGGCTCACTGGAAAGACGAGCCCGTCTTGTTGGTCACGGATTCAGAGAAGGCTTTAGAACGTGGTTCTCTCATCAATTTTGTTTCGATTGATCGACGAATGCGCTACGAAATCAATGCAAAAGAAGCGTCCAAGAAGGGGGTGTTAATTGGAAATCGAATTCTCTCATGGGCAGTAAATTCAGGCAAATGAAAATAGCCCCAATCCGAGCTGGACGAGTCGCTGCATGTTGGATGATTTCAATGTGCATCATGACGGGTGCATGGGGACAAGCTGTTGTTGAGCGAGCCGCTGCGCTGGGTCAGCAAGGCAATTGGGAGGACGCATTGGAAGTGTTGCTTCCAGCCATGGACGGCGTTTCACTGCAGTCAGACGCTCACACATGGTACGTACTGGGTTACATCCAGAAGGAATTGTACAAAACGAAACAGGTCAACGATGTAGATAGCCCTCGTCGATTGGAGGCGGTTTACAGTCTGCAGCGGGCTGCAGAATTGGGGGCTACTGTTGAAGATGCGCGACTGATTGAGGCGGCACTGGATTTCTTAGCTCGGAGCTATTTGCGGGATGCCATCGGTCGTGTGGAAGGCTTTACAGTAGGTTCAGATGATGAAGTGTTGATGCTTTTTGGACGCTATGAGGCCATCCAGAAAGCGATTGATCCCAGCGCAGACGTGACGGTGCAAAAAGCAGATGTTTATCGCTATTTGGGGCGAGCGAATGGTCAATTGTTGGCAAACTCGTTGGGGGCGAATCAGGAGCAGGACCAGCGTTTATTTGATGGTTCTGTAGCGCATTATGAAGCGGCATTGAAGTTGATGCCCGGCAACTATCCGGGGCTCTATAATTTGGCCATTACGCTTTACAACCAAGGTGTTCGACAACTGAAGAGAATTGACCATGAGACGTCGATGTTTGAGTTGATGGAGATCCAAGATGCCTGTGTTGTGCTATTTGAGCGATCGCTGTCGCCAATGGAAGCGGCACACCAGTCCCAGCCCGACCGATTTGAAACGTTGAAGGGTTTGATGACCATTCATTATGCTTTGAATCAACCAGAGGCGTCGGAGCGCTACCGGAAAATGATCGAGGGGTTGAATGGAAATCGGCCTTAAAAGAGGCGTGGTCTCATGACCATATCGCGTTAAATTGCCGGCATGATTCGCAACCATCGGTCGGACGCTTCCCAGAAGTCGGTCCGTCAACATTATAAGTGGGGCATAGGCTGGCGGATTTCGCTTGGCTTTGGCCTATTCGGCGTTGCGGTAGGTGTTTTGGTTTTGTTGACTCGAAACACGTTGCAGGAGAGCCGGGAGTTGAACCGCCGAATTGACGGTGTCTTGGCACCAAGCATTCGATCGTTGGAAGCGCTGGATCGATCGATCGCGGAAACGAGGGTGTTCATCAATCATTGGTTGTCGGTTCAATCGGGGGCGTCGAGCCCTGAAAAAGAATCTTTGAGAGGTTTGATTCAATCGGATGTTCCGAGACAAGTGATGGAGCTAAAGCACCTCGTTCCATTCTGGCCCTCACACCATCAAACAGGATTTGATTCCCTCGAACGGGATGTAGAACACTTGTTTCTGGCCTATGGAGAGATCATGCGATTGCTGCCAGACTTTCAATCTTACGACGACCCGTTGGTTCGGATGGACGCAGAGTACTATGCATTGGATGGTTCCAGCATTCCAAGATTCACCGAGGCCATTCGTTCTCAAATGGATGTTCTTTCGAAAGCCCAGACAGACGCCTTGTCAGAATCAACGGCTCGGATGGAGGCTTTGGGCGATCAGTTGCAATTCTATGCGGGACAAGTGGCTTTGGGAGTGTTGATCCTCGGAATTTTGATTGCTTGGGCTGTTACCCGTTCCATTGTGGGTCCCATTCAGGAGTTGAAAAAGGCGCTGCTCTACCTCGGTCGTGGGGTTCCTTTGGAGCATGAAATCCCGGTCTCATCAGATGAAATTGGTGAAATGGCAAGTGCAGTGAACCGCTTGGCCAATGGTTTGGATCGCACCCGGGCTTTTTCACTGGAGGTAGGGGCTGGACATTTCTCGGCACCGTATGTTCCATTAAGTCCGGAGGATGCCTTGGGCCATGCCATCATGAAAATGCGGGATGAGTTGGAGTCCAACGAGCTTGAACTGGAGGGCAAGGTTCGCAGCCGAACGGCGGAAGTTCAGGAACAAAAGGCGCGCATCGAGGCGCTGTACGGCGACCTAAGAGATAGCATCAATTATGCAGAGCGCATCCAACAGGCCATTCTTCCGTCACAGCGGGAGCGGTCCATGGTTTTTGAGAATGCAGCTGTCTTTTATCGACCTCGGGACGTCGTTTCGGGAGATTTTTATTGGTTTCACAAGGTCGGACCAGCGTGTATGTTTTCGGCTGTAGACTGCACAGGCCATGGAGTTCCCGGGGCATTCATGAGCTTGATTGGTCACCATGCACTCGAGCATGTTACCAAGGTGTATACCCAACCAGATAAAGTGCTGGACCAACTGAATCGTGCCTCCTGTGAACTGCTTCATCCGGATGGGTTTGGGGAGCAAAGCGCTGAGGGCGTGACCATGCAGGATGGCATGGATTTGGCCATGGTCTGCATTGATCGTGAACGCATGGAGTTGCAATACAGCGGGGCGAATTGCCCACTGTATTTGGTGCGCAAGGGAATGCTGCAAGAACTCAAGCCGGATAAAATGGCGATTGCCTCGTTTGAACCGGGAACAAAACACTACTCCATGCAAACGCTTCCGTTGGTTCAGGGCGACGTTATTTTCGCCGCGACCGACGGGTTTGCCGACCAGTTTGGCGGTGCCAATGGCAAGAAGTTTATGCGAAAGCGGTTCCGCGAGTTGCTCGTTCAAGCTGCACCGCTTCCTGCGCTCAAAATGGAACAAGCTTTGATGACGGCCTTTGACGATTGGCGCGGTGAAGAAGACCAGGTAGACGATGTCCTCGTGATTGGAGTGCGCGTCTAAAAAGACTTACTGAGCAAAAACAGATCCGCGGATTACGCGTGTGGCAATGGGATTGATGACCAAAACGGGGATTTGGGCTTCGTTGGTGATGATCTGCTGCTCATAACTGTGGCCCAATATGCCCATGAGGCTCTTTTCATGCAGATTCATAATGCCAATCAAATCGGCATCAATGGAAGCAGCGTACCGAATGACGTCTTTGACGAATGCGCTGGCACTGTGCTCGGAAATCTTGACGGTGTAATCAATTCCTTTTTCGCTGAAGTATTCCTTGGCGTACTCGATGTTACGAAGTAGCTGGTTTTTCAAGAACTCATCTGTCTCCCCCGGACTAATGATGTGCACGCGGCCCTCAAAATATTGAGCCATTTCGGCAACAATGGTCAATTTCTGCTTTGTATCCTGATGCAAATCCAAAGGAACGATGATGTCGTCATAACCGTTCTCCTTGATGGAACGTTCTTGCGTGATGATAAACGGCGTGGAGCTATTCGTAACGATGCGCAACGCGCGCCCACCGGTCAAGAATTGCATTCCTTTTAGACCGTGGGTTCCCATAATGACCAAGGTCGCGTCCTGCTCAACGGCCACGTCATCAATGTCTTCAAAAATGCTCCCGATGCGAATGGCGGTCTGCATTTTGTGCGGATAGGATGCAGCATGACGATCAACCATAGAGCTCATGCGCTCGCGGGCTTCCGGCATTTCCTTTTTGTTGGCAATGATGTGCAACAAGAGAATTTCGCTATCGAATGCCTTTCCGACGACGCAAGCATGTTCTAACGCAATGTCACTAACGGGAGTAAAGTCCATTGGGACGAGGATGCGATGTTGGCCCATGAGATTTGTTCATCAATTTAATGCGAAGGTAAAACCATTGGAACAAATCCAACGAAATTTGTAGCATGCTTCAGCGGTTTATGATACGTCGGATAAGACCTCAGTTTGAGCGATGGAAGCAATCGGATCGGTCTATTTTAGGTTGGGCTGTTTTGACGGGATTTTTTGCGGGACTCATGGCCGTCCTTCTGAAACGTGCTGTATTTGGATTGCACGAAGGAATGTTCGGTTTGGGGCGTTGGATTGGAGGCGCTTGGGTCCTTGGGCTCGGCCCGCTCTTTGGGTTGTTGGCAACCCGTTATGTCATTCGTAAATGGTTGGGTGGTGAACACCCGGGGCCGGGAGTTCCGAGCATCTTGCACGCCATGTCACAGCGTCGTGGAAGGATCAAACGAATGTGGATGTTTTCACCACTCATCACCAGTGCGCTGTCTGTAGGGCTTGGTGGTTCTGGCGGATTGGAGGCACCCGCCTTACAATCAGCTGCAGCCGTGGGGTCTGAAATCGGTCGGCAAACAAAGCGCACATTCAAGCGTCGCATGTTGCTCATCGGCTGCGCTGCGGCGGCCTCATTGGCGGCCCTATTCAAAGCACCTGTGGCTGCGATCATCTTTGCCGTGGAGGTCATCATGATTGATTTGACGGCAGCGAGCTTGGTTCCGTTGTTATTGGCATCATTGACAGCTTTGATTACAGCGGAGTTGTTTTTGGGAAATCAGGATGTGTTATCGACTCCCGTTCTTCAGGATTTCGAATTGAATAGGCTTCCACTGTATTTGCTTTTGGGAATTGTCTGTGCGGTGGGGTCAGTTGTCTTTTCGAAGATTTATATGGCTTCGAGCCATGCGGTAGCCAAAATGCGTACACCCCGGATTCGGATTTGGGTTGCTGGAACTTTGGTCGGTGCGGCGGTTGTGTTTTTTCCATCCCTCTATGGTGAGGGGTATGATGTTGTCAATGATTTATTTGGAGGGCATTCCAAGTTGCTGGCGAGCGACATGACATGGAGTCAATTGGATCCGGAAGGTTGGTCGCTGATTGGGCTGCTCTTGCTTGCCTGGATTCTAAAGCCCATGCTGACGGGTATGACCGTTGGCGCAGGAGGGGTGGCGGGCATCTTTGCGCCTGCGATTTTTTGTGGAGCGTTGCTCGGGTATGTCTACACTTTGGGATTAGAACAGGTGTTTGGCAATGACACGTTGCCGGTCGGAAATGCTGTTTTAGCGGGGATCGGTGGGATGCTTGCTGGCGTATTGCATGCTCCGCTTACCGCCATTCTGCTTGCGGCGGAAGTGAGCGGTGGGTATGCTCTTTTTGTGCCTGTGATGCTGACTTCAGCGATTAGCTTTCAAGTGGCTAAATGGTGGGTAAAACATAGCATTTACACGCAAGAATTGGCAGAAAGGGGCGAATTGTTGACGCACGATAAAGACCATTCAGTCTTGACGCTCATGAAATTGCAAGATGAAATTGAATATGATCATGAAGTGGTGCAGCCCTATTGGACTTTGGGACAATTGATTCCGGTTATAGAACGCAGCGTGCACAGTCTTTTTCCCGTGTTGGACAAGGCAGGCAACTTGCTCGGAGTGGTTGATTTACAAGAAATCAGGGAAATCATGTTTGACCGCACACTTTATGATGAGTTGCACGTGCATGAATTCATGAGTCTTCCCCAAGCCATGTTGGACATCTCAACGAAAATGGAGCGGGTTATGTCGGAGTTTGAGCGCACCGAACTGTGGTACCTCCCGGTTCAAAACAAGGGCAATTTCATCGGTTTTGTTTCGAGAACGCGGTTGTTTAACACTTACCGAAAGTGGCTCCAAGAATCTAGTTTGAACTGACTTACGCTTGAAGAAATGCATGGGTCACATCGAAAAACTCTTCAGGATGCGTCGCATGCAGCCAGTGGCCGGCTTCAGCTATTCGATGCCATTCGAGTTGCATGCAGGTTTGTTCGTAAAGCTTCAAATCCTGAGACTGGATGTAGTTCGATTGGCCCCCGTAAATGACTAAAATGGGCCAGGTGTTGAGGGTTAAGGGGACCTCTCCGACGACCGAAATCAACGCGTCTTTCAACACTTCGACATGGGGTCTCCACGTAAAGCCTTGGTCCGCGCGCCTGCGCAAACCTTTCATAAGGAATCCCACCATGACGGGGTCTGCAAGCTTCCCCTGCAGATGTTGCTCAATTTCACTCCGCTCGGTTGCGGTTTGAAGCGGCGCACTCAATAAGGCATCAAAGATGGGTTGATGGTGTGGTTCGTACGCCCGAGCGGCCATATCAGCAATGATCAACTTCTCCACGCGATCGGGATGTTGGTGCGCGAACATCAATGCCGTTTTGCCACCCATGCTATGACCCAATAGGTGCGCCTTGGCTATCTCTTGCTCCTCCATGAAGTCGAGAAGATCGGCTGCCAATTCAACGTAATCGTGGGACTCGAAATGAGGACTGCGTCCGTGATTGCGCTGGTCGAGCATGAAGACACAGAAGTCTTCGCTGTACAATTTCCCCAGAGTTTGCCAATTGTCAGAGGTTCCGAGTAGCCCGTGTAAAATGATCAGGGGTGGGCTGGACCGCTCTCCCAACTCTCTAAAAAACAACGCAGTCTTCATGGAGTTTGGTTTGTGTCCATGGAGAGGCATTGAAGGTAAGCTGCGACCGTTTTTTCTAAGCCGAGATAGAGGGCCTCGCTGATCAGGGCATGTCCGATGCTAACTTCTTCGAGGTAGGGGACGTTTTCTGCGAAATGCCGCAAGTTGTCAAGATTGAGATCGTGGCCGGCGTTGACGCCCAGACCAAGTCCATGGGCCAATGTCGCCGCTCGAGAAAACGGCAACGCGGACTCTGGTTTTTTTTGTTGAAAATCCAGTGCGTAAGGTTCTGTGTACAATTCAATTCGATCCGTGCCCACCTGCGCAGCCGCCTCAATTTGCCTTAAATCTGTGGAAGTAAACAAGCTGGTTCGAATGCCATTTTTGCGAAAAACAGCAAGAATTTCGGTCAAGCGTTCCTGGTGACCAATAACATCCCACCCGGCATTGGACGTCAATGCGTCTGGTGGATCAGGAACGAGTGTGACTTGTTCAGGACAGACCGCACAAACGAGTGCGATAAAGGCTTCGGAGGGATAACCTTCCAGGTTGAATTCGGTGGTGACCACAGGACGCAATGCCAAAACATCCGACGTTGTGATGTGCCGTTGATCGGGGCGAGGGTGTACCGTAATCCCTTGAGCTCCAAATGATTGAATTCGAATTGCCGCTTCGACAACACTGGGTGTGCTTCCCCCTCTTGCATTGCGGAGAGTGGCAATTTTATTGACGTTGACGCTGAGCCTAGTCATCCGTACCTTTCGATTCCAACACGTCCGGTAAATTCCATTCGTGGATAGCCGCAAAAATACACCATGCAGAAGCCATGTACGCACAGCGATTGATGACATTGGAATTGCCGATCATTCGACCCGAAGATTCGGTTGGAAAAGTGCTTCGTTTGATGGATGAGTACAAGATTTGCCAGTTGCCGCTCGTCAACGGCGAGTTGTTTTCAGGATTGGTCTATGAAAACGATCTGGTGGATTTTGATGACGAAACGCCGATGGCGGCTCTGGAAGCGAGACCCGTTTCCGTGGGGCCGCAAGTCCATCTATATGATTTAGTGTCTCAACTGGTTCAGGCTGAAGTGGACACGATGCCTGTGGTGCATGACGGCAAATTCATGGGATGTGTTGATGCCAAAGCGGTGATGCGTTTTTTAGCGAAACACACCCACTGGGCTGGATCAGGAGCCGTGGTCGTTTTGGAAGTGCCTGAAATGGATCTTTCCATTGCTGAAATCGCGCGTTTGGTGGAGGCTTCTGACTCCAAGGTTTTGGCCTGCATGACGTCGCATGATGAGTCATCATCGAATGTCGTCGTGACCCTGAAGTTGAAAGAGCAAGATGTGGAGGCTGTGATTGCCACGTTCCAGCGTTTTGGTTATTCGATTCAAACCTTTCATCACGCACCAGGAATGGAAGAGGAAATGAGAGAACGGTATGAGGCGTTTATGCGTTATTTGGACAATTGAGAGTGCAAACCGCCATGAAAATTGCAATATTCGGAAAGGCCTTCGCGCCGGAATTTGATGATGCCGTCAAGCACATCTTGCGCCGCATAGAATCGTTGGACCCGAATCCCTTGGTCGAGACAGCTTTTATGCGTCTGCTGGAGGACCGAATGAACATCTCGGGCGCACTTCAAGGCTTCGAGGAACCGCATGAATTGTTGGGCTATGATTTCCTGGTCGCCATTGGTGGTGATGGCACCGTTTTGGAAGCAGCGACATGGGTTCGGGATTCTGAAATGCCTGTTTTGGCTGTAAATACCGGTCGACTGGGGTTTCTTTCCAATGTTGGAATAGAAGAAATTGACTTGGCCATGGACGCTCTTGCAGCAGGACGTGTTTGGTATGAAAAAAGAGCCATGCTCCATGTCGAAGTCGAAGGCATGGAATTGGGTTCTTTTCCTTACGCTTTGAATGAGGTGGCGATCATGAAGAGAGACACGTCTAGCATGATGGCCGTGGAGGTCCATCGGGAGGATGTCTTTGTCAACAATTATTGGGCCGATGGTCTCATCGTAGCCACACCAACGGGTTCAACGGCGTACTCGTTGAGTGCGGGTGGTCCTATGGTGACACCTGGATCGAATGTTTTGTGCATCAATCCTGTGGCGCCCCACAATTTGAACAACCGTCCCTTGATTGTGCCGGCAGATGGTGAGATAGAATTGGTTGCGGAAGGCCGTGAAAATCAGTTCCTCCTGAGCCTGGATTCTCGCATGTTTATTTTGGATGGAGGGAAAAAAGTGCGCATTAACCCGGCCCCCTTCCACTTCGTTTTGATCAACTTGGAGCATCAAGAATTTTTCGGAACCATTCGGGCGAAAATGCATTGGGGAATTGACCCGAGAGACCGTTGAATCTAGCATGGAAAAAAGACAGGCGTTTGTTAGCTGTTTTTCGCAATTCATTCAGGCAATTCCACGTATTTTCGTGCGTTACTATTAGGCTCTTTGAGCCCAAACTATGCGGACGCAGCCCTTATTTACGAGGTTATCCTTAGACCGAATGTTCTCCTTGCTTTGTTGCGTGGCTTGTTTTGTGGCTTTAACCAGTCCGGAAGCAGCCGCTCAAAGAAGGTTTGATCAATCCAAAGAGTTGGGATTGGCGTGGGGTACGGGCTATTATTTAGGAGACCTCAACCCGGGAAAGCACTTGGGAGGCCGTCTGAATGCAGGCGTTGGAGCTTATTATCGACACAATCTGACAGGCCGCATTTCGGTGAGGGCAAATTTCTTTCGAGGGGTTGTCGAGGCCTGGGATGCAGATAGTTCAGACCCTTGGCAACAGAATCGCAACCTGCATTTTAGAAATGAAATTAGCGAATTGAGCGCGCTGGTTGAAGTGAACTATTTAGAACATCGTATGGGGAATCCCGGCGATCGTTTTACAGCATTTCTTTTCACGGGAATCGCGGCGTACAATCACATGCCCGAGGCATTTATAGAAGGAAATTGGATTCCCCTTCAGCCTTTAGGAACAGAAGGACAAGGGACAACTTGGGGCGTCTCGCGCGGTTTAGAGCCATACGCCACGGGAGGTGTTTCCATCCCCTTTGGCTTTGGCTTCAAGGCGAACATTGGTCCGTTCATGGCATTGTGTTTTGATTGGGGTGTGCGAAAGACTTGGACGGACTACTTGGATGATGTGAGTGGGACGTATGCAGATGCGATGGTGTTGCAACAAGAAAGTGGAGAATTGGCCATGCAGTTGGCAGATCAGAGTTTACTCCAGTTAGGGGGTGACACGAATCAAGCGGGAATGCAACGTGGTGACCCAGGGCGATCAGACACCTACGGTTTCTTATCTGCTTCCATTAGTTTTCGAATTAGCAAGAAACCAACCACTTGTTGGGTGCAGCCGTCATGAGCATTTCACCTGAACATCGAGAATTCTGCGCTTCCAAGAACTTGGACGCTGATGGCATTCCCCAGCATGTAGCCATCATCATGGATGGCAATGGGCGTTGGGCCGCAGAACGCGGGCAACAGCGTGTTTTTGGTCATATGAATGGTGTCAATGCGGTGAGGTCAGCGGTAGAGGCGGCCCTCCGCTCTGGAGTTCGATACTTGACTTTGTATGCGTTTAGTACGGAAAACTGGAGCCGTCCGAAAGAGGAGGTGGAGGCATTGATGGATTTGTTGGTGAGCACATTGGTGAAGGAGGTCAGTGATTTGGAGGGCAAAGGAGTTCGTCTGCGCGCAATGGGCGATCTGACGGCACTCCCAGAAGCGTGTCAAGCCGAAATCAATAAATCCATCGAGAGCACGAAGAATTTGGACTCTTTGGATTTGATTTTGGCGTTGAATTACAGTTCAAAATGGGAGCTTGTTGAAGCCACCAAGCAATTGATGAAGTCCGGATTAGACCCGGATGATTTGGAAGCATCGCACATTGATGCGCATCTCGCTTCAGCGGGAATTCCAGACCCTGAATTGATGATTCGAACGAGCGGGGAACACCGCATTTCGAATTTTATGTTGTGGCAGCTAGCCTATGCAGAATTCCACTTCACGCCCGTCTTATGGCCAGATTTCGGGCAGGAGGATTTTTACGATGCGGTTCGAGATTATCAAAATCGTGACCGCCGATTTGGAGGATTATTGGATACCAATCATACGATGTCGAAACAAGGATGATGAGAAAAGATTGGAACCATTTGGGGTGTTTTTTGCTTCTTTTTGGGGGGCTTTTAATGGGGGGAGCTCCTTCCAAGTTGATGTCTCAAGAAATTTCGGGCATCGAGTGGGGTGAGACGTATACGATTGCGGGGCTGACTGTTATAGGAGCTGAATACACGGACGCACAGGCGATCAAGCTCTTCAGTGCGCTGCAAATTGGGCAAGAAATCACTTTGCCTGGAGAGGAAATTTCCAAAGCGATTCGGAATTTGTGGACGCAACAATTGTTCGGTGACATTGCCATAGAGCTCGCTGAAGTGCGAGACCGCAATGTCTACTTGGTCATTCAGGTGCAGGAGCTGCCGCGATTAACCCGCTATGCGTTCACTGGAGTAAGCCGATCTGAACAGGAAACCCTCAAAGGCAAGGTTGAATTGCTCACGGGTCGTGTGCTCAATGACAACGTCATTGCGACAGCACGCAAAAGACTGCGGGAGCATTACCATGACAAGGGCCATTGGGACGCTGAAATCGAGATGATTCAGTCCAATGACTCCACCTTTGAAAATGGAGCGCGATTGGACATTGCGGTGAACAAAGGGCCGAAAATAAAAGTAGGAGAAATCGTCCTTTCGGGAGCAGAGAGAATCGAAACGAAGCGACTGCTCCGCTCGATGAAAGACCTCAAGCAGCAGGAGTGGTTTCGGGTCTTCAAGTCCAGCAAGTTTGTGGAATCGAACCTGGAAGATGCACGGGCCCAAATCATTGCTTTGTACAACAAGGAAGGGTATCGCAATGCACGGATCATGAGTGATTCGATTTACCGACTTGCCAACGGAAACGTGGGGATTCGAATGGATTTGAGTGAAGGCAATCAGTTCCATTTTGGACGAATTGACTTCACGGGAAATTCTAAATACCGCTCGACTCAATTGGACTCCATCTTGGGAATTCAAGATGGAGAAGTTTACAATTTGGAACGTTTAGAAACGCGGGTTTACATGGATCCAAAGGGCATGGATTTAAGTTCGTTGTACCAAGACGATGGCTACCTGACATTTCAGGCGGTTCCCATTGAAACGCGGATTGAGAACGACACCATCGACATTGAGGTCCGGATGATGGAGGGCAAACAATTCCGCATTGGGAAGATCATTGTTAAGGGCAATACGAAAACCAATGACCATGTCATTTATCGTGAGATTCGCACACGACCTGGAGATTTGTTCAGCCGGACTGACATCATCCGAACGCAACGAGAATTGGCCCAGCTGAATTATTTCAATCAGGAGGCCTTTGGGATCAATCCCATTCAACATCCGGAGGACGGGACGGTGGACATTGAGTATGCAGTGGAGGAGAAACCGTCGGATCAAATTGAATTGAGTGGAGGTTGGGGAGGCAATCGTGTGGTGGGTACGTTGGGCTTGAGTTTTACCAATTTCAGCGCCCGAAACATGTTCAAGAAAGGTGCCTGGAAACCAATCCCGACGGGAGATGGACAGCGGCTTTCCATTCGAGCTCAGTCCAATGGGCTGTATTTCCAGAGTTACAATCTGTCCTTCGTCGAGCCTTGGTTCGGAGGGAAGAAGCCCAACGCCCTGAGTTTTTCAGCATGGCGGTCCATCCAGACCAATGGCCAACCAAAAATGATCGAAGGGGAGCCCAATTCGTTGCGGCAATCCCTTGAAATCACTGGGCTCCAAGTGGGATTGGGACAGCGTCTAAAGAAGCCTGATGACTGGTTTGCCATGAACCTTGCTTTGAGTTTCCAGCACTTTGTGCTCAATGAATATGGAGTCTTCTTCAGTTTTGCCAACGGCAAAGCGAACAACCTTGCCCTGAATTATACCATCAGCCGAAACTCTGTCTCAGACCCTATTTTTCCGGTTTGGGGATCCAATGTGACGCTATCGATTAAAGCAACGCCGCCTTACTCCGCGTTCCGAGGTCAGGACGATGCTTATTATGAATCATTGACGGATGAGGATCGCTTTCGTTGGGTTGAATACCATAAGTGGAAGTTAAAAGCAGAATGGTATACTCCATTGACCCAGTCCGGCGGTGAAAATCCCCGATCTCTGGTCCTTCGAACCCACATGGGAATTGGTTTGATTGGACAGTACAATCGTGCGGTCGGACTGTCGCCATTTGAGCGCTTTTATCTCGGAGGTGTCTACCTCAGTGGATACGTTTTAGACGGTCGTGAAATCGTGAATTTGCGCGGTTTCGATGACTTGTCACTGACGATGCCCAATCGAGATACGGGTGCGCCCGTAATCGCGAAATATGGCGCGGAGCTCCGTTACCCACTGTCTACAAATCCGAGCGCAACCATTTATGTGATGGGCTTCTTGGATGCAGGGAAGACTTGGGCGGATGCACGGGAATTCAATCCGTTTGAAGTTTATCGTTCTGCAGGAGTAGGCATGCGTATATTTTTGCCAATGTTTGGTCTTCTGGGCTTGGATTATGGCTGGCGCTTGGATGATGTATCTTCACAGCCCAATATGGCTCGGGGTCAATTTCATTTTAGCATTGGCACGAACTTGGGTGAACTTTGATGCCCACAAGGAATAAAATCATGAAAACAACTCGATTCTATATTGTGATGAGCTGTCTACTGGGAATGACTTCAATAGGTCAGGCCCAAAAGTTCGCTTACATCGATTCGGACTATGTGTTATTGCACATGCCGGAATATGCGGATGCTCAAAAGGAGTTGAACCAAATGGCCATTGATTGGCAGGTTGAAGTGGAGACCAAATTGGAATCGGTTGAGCGAATGGAATTGGCGTATCGCGCAGAACGGATTCTGCTGACTGCGGAAATGCGTGCTAAACGAGAGAGCGAGATTACAACGAAGCGCCAAGAAGCAAGGGCTTTACAGCGCGAGAAATTTGGAGTTGAAGGGGAGTTGTTTCAACGTCGCCAAGAGTTAATCCAACCGGTGCAAGATTTGGTTTTCGAAGAATTAAAGGACATCGCCAGTGGGAGCGGATACATGGTCGTTTTTGATAAAAGCAATCAAAGTAACATGCTGTATTCGAATCCGAAATATGATATTAGCGATCGGCTAATCAAAGCCTTGGGGTATGTCCCGGGAGAGACCACGGAGGGAGACGATGAGGAAAAGGAGGGTGAAAAGAGCATTATGGATAAGGCCAAGGATGTCATGGACAAGGGCCGAGAGTCGGTCAATGGTGCCGTGAGAGGTGGAGTAGAGGGACTGAGACCAGGCGGCAATACGGTCAAAGGTGGAAGCAAGAACTGAGAAGCATTTTTTGATTAAATCAAACACAATAGAGACGAGATGACGAAGCAAATTTTTACCACTGCGGTTCTAGTTATGGGATTGTTAAGCTCTGCATCAGCGCAGAAGTTTGGACATGTGAGTGCACAAGATATTTTGATGGAGATGCCTGAACGAACAACAGCGCAGGGAACCATCGAAGCGCAAGCAGGAGAATATGAGGCTGAGATGATGCGCATGCAGCAGGATCTCCAGTTGAAATTTGGCGAGTACCAAGAAAAGGGTGAAACCTGGCCAGCAGCTATCCGTCAGCAAAAAGAACGAGAATTGCAAGCATTGGATCAAGGACTGCAGGAATTTGGGGCTACGGTTCAAAATGAGCTTGCGACATTGGAGCAGCAGCTCCTGATGCCTATGATTGAGCGCGTGCAGGAAGCAATCAATGACGTTGGATCGGAGAATGGGTTCACCTACATTTTTGATTCGAGCACTGGCGCAACGGTTTACAATGGGGGTGAAGATGTGTCAGCGTTGGTCAAGGCCAAGCTAGGCATGTGAACAAGAGGTGAATGCGGCCCATCGGCATTTTTGACTCCGGTATCGGAGGATTGACCGTGGCTCGGGCGATTGCGGACAGGTTGCCGCATGTGCCCATTGTTTATTTCGGTGACACGGAGCATTTGCCTTACGGTGAAAAAAGTCCGGAGTTGATTCGACAATACGCATCCGGCATTGCAACGCATTTGAAAGAGAGGGGATGCCAAGCGATTGTGGTGGCATGCAACTCGGCGTCGAGCAATGCCTTGGACTCAATTCAGAGTGCGGTAGGACCTGGGGTGCCCGTAATTGATGTTTTGCAACCCGTTGTCAATGCGGTTTCCCTCCGGTTTTCGAGGACGAATGTAGGGGTCATTGGTACAAGGGCGACCATAGAATCGGGCGGTTATCAGCGCATGCTTGAAGAGAGGGGTTGCCAGGTTACTGCCTTGGCTACGCCGCTGTTGGCCGCTGCGATTGAAGAAGGTTTTCATGAAGGCCTCGTTTCTGAGGCTTTGTTGCAGGCCTATCTCGGACAAGGGACTTTTGACGATGTGAGTGCGCTCATCTTGGGTTGTACGCATTACCCCTTGATCGCAGAACAGATTGCAGCCTTTCTTCCCAACTCCGTCGAAATCATCAACAGTGCTGAATTGGTCGCGGAGGCTTTGGCGAATGCGACGGGGCTTTATTCCAAACATGAGGACCTGGAAATCCAGAGGGGAACGCCTGTACTTCGTCAATTTCTCGTCTCTGACTTAACCGTTTCTTTTGCCCAAAGCGCACAACGTTTCTTTGGGGAAGAAGTGCAGTTGGAGGAAAGTGACTTGTGGAGTCAGTGACGCGAATTGGATTCATCGAAACCAATCGGCATAAGTCACGTAGCGATCGGCGGTCGCTTTCAATGATGAAGCCAATTCCGGTTTAACGGGGCCTCTGTTTTTCGCGGGGACACCTGCCCACAGCGTACCGGGAAGCACAATTGTATCGGTCAAAATGACTGCGCCAGCGGCGATCACAGCTCCATTGCCGATCACGGCTCCATCCATGACAACGGCTCCCATCCCCACAAGAACATCTTCACCGATCGTAGCACCGTGTACAATTGCTCGATGACCGATCGAGGCTCCATGTCCGATGGTTGTTTCACTCTTTTCATATGTGCCATGGATGATCGCTCCATCTTGGATGTTGACCCGATTGCCGATGGTGATGGGGGCGACGTCAGCTCGCACGACGGCCTGGAACCAAACGGAACAATCTTTGCCCATCACGACTTGACCCACGAGGGTGGCGTTTGGGGCAATCCAACAGGAAGAATCGAACGCTGGGGAATGACCAGCACAGTCTAGAATCAATGGGTTTGACATCGCGTTGGAGTTATTCAGAATCTAGGTGTTGAGGCCAGTTGGGATTGAATGCCCGATCGAGCCATGTCGTCTGGTCAAAGATGCGGAATCGAGAGGCAATCACCAGATGATGTTCCGATATTTTAAGTGAGTCGATGCGCTTTTCATTGCGCCAAGCATCCAGAAGACAAGCTGTTTCAGCCACCTTCCGAATCGATTCTAGACCACGACGGGAGAGTCCGTGACGATGAGCCCAAAGCCTCAGTTGATCTTGAACATCTTTGGACCATCCGATATCGTGAGACGCACTATGGGTCAATTCTTGGCGGGCATTGCGCACCCATTGCACAGCTAAAATGGCTTGCTGACCCTTGTAAACGGGTTCATGAACAGCGTCCGCAATGCTGTCTTCACATTGGGTTTCAATGTGAATTGCAAAACGATCCATGAGGGGGCCCGACAGTCGATGAAGGTATTTTCGGACAGCGCCTTGGGTGCAATGGCAGCGCTGATTGCGTCGGGTTAGATGCCCACATGGACATGGGTTGGCTGTTGCAACAGCAAGGGTTTGCGCAGGAAAACGAAAACTTCCTTGTGCGCGGTTCAGCTCAATGGAGTTTTCTTCGAGGGGTCCTCTCAATGCTTCTAAGGTGTTCCGGGCAAATTCAGGAAATTCATCCAAACAAAAAACCCCTCGATGCGACAAGGCCAATTCGCCGGGAATGGCTCCCCAAGCATTCCAAGATCCGGTTAAAGCAGCCGGTGTCGACTGCACATGGGGTTGGCGAAAAGGAACACGGTCATGGAGATGGAACTCTTCCTTGCGCAAGGCATGCACATGTTGCAGGTATTTGCGCTCATCATTGGAGAGACTCGGCGTTAATTCCACTAAACTGCGAGCCATGAGGGTTTTTCCAGAGCCCGGAGGACCCATGATGAATGTGTGATGCTCTCCTGCAGCGGCAATGACCAGGGCTTCTTGGTTTTGTGGTGAACCTGTAATCGAATCGAACAAAGGTGTGGGCCATTGGTCTTCGGGTTGGACAAGTTCAGCTTTATTTTGCAGTCGGGGCAAAGCAATGCCATGCTGCAAAAAGTTCAGGGCTTCTTTGAGATGAATCGCTTGAAACGTGGGCAGGTCGGAGGAGACCAATCGATGCGCAGCATGCTCTCCACCGGGAGGAATCAGGCACCGATCTATGGTGGATCCTACACCAGCGGTATTCGGGTTCAACGTGAAATTGGCGCGTGTCAGGAGCGTTTCACTTACGCGCAGACTTCCATCTAGAGCCAATTCTCCCATTGAAAACAAGTTCGATAGCTTGCGCGGGTCAATGTTGCCCGAAATAGCCAATAGACATAAAGCGATGGGTACATCCAGCTCGTTGGATTCAGGCTTGATATGAGCGGGTCCAATGTGCAGGGTAAAGGCTCCGCTTGGACGCGGAAGTCCGCCTACTTCGAATGCGGCATGGATGCGTGCTAGAATGTGTCTAGCATGGCTCCAATGCATGCCTGAAACATGAAACCGAGCTCCTCGTGTACGATGCAATTGAACGGACACAAGCTGCCCAATGGCGCCGCGGAAGCCGGCACCACAAGTCGAAATCAACATGGATAAGAGGGTTATTGAGCGCGCTCGATTTGGTCAATCCAAGCGTGGATCACTTTGATGTGCATCTCTTGCACCCGGTCGGCATATCCTTCCCATGGAATGGACACTTGTACATCACAAAGAGCGGTCAATTCACCGCCACCGCGTCCTGTAAGTCCGATGACTGTCATACCCAATGCGCGTGCTGCGCGCGCAGCATTCAACACATTGGGGGAGTTGCCACTGGTTGAAATTGCTACCAACGCATCGCCTTGCTTGCCGAGCGCTTGAATAAAACGGGAGAAAATCTGATCAAAGCCATAGTCATTTCCCACGCATGTGATGTGGGAGGGATCACTGCAAGAAATGGCCGCAAGGCCGGGCCGATCTTCCCGGTAACGTCCGCTCAACTCTTCCGCGAAATGCATTGCGTCGCTCATGGATCCGCCATTTCCACAGGAAATGATTTTTCCTCCGTTGGCGAGGGTTTCAATAAGTCGCTGTCCGGATTGAGCAATGGATTGAATCAAGGATTCATCGTGACGAACACGCTCAAGAACTTGTGCGGCTTCTTCAAAATGCTGTTGAATGCGTTGGTTGGAATTCATGGTTCGAAGATGCAGCAATTGGAAAGGATTGACCGGATCAACTTGTATTTGAAGCGTGTGACTTGCTTGGTGTAAGCTTTAGTGTCCAAATTTCTGCAACCCGTCATTCAAAAATGCAATGAAAGCCGTCGGGTCAGGATCGTATCCAGCGGAACCGCCAATTTGTTTGCCTTGGTGGTCGACCATCACATAAAACGGCTGGGAATTCGTATTGAATTGAGCCGCCTGCAGGTAGGACCACTTGTTGCCAACGGATTTGATCTTGAAGGATTTCCCCCCGTAATCTTCCACGCGTTGCTCGGATTCCGGGAGTTCCTTTCGTTCGTCTACATACAAGGAAACCAAGATGACTTCATCTCGAATGATTCTAGAAACTTCTGCATCCGGCCAGACCTGCTCCTCCATTTTACGGCAATTGACGCAAGCCCATCCTGTGAAATCCAACAAGACGGGTTTCCCAGTGGCTTGAGCCGCGGCAAGTCCTTGCTCGTAATCGGTGAATTGTGCCTCGATATGCCCAGAGGATTCCCCTCCTTCGCCATGACCTCCGCCGCCCCATTCACTATAGAACATCGGCGGTGGAAAGCCGCTGATCAACTTGACCGGTGCACCCCACAAACCGGGAATGAGATACAACCCGAGTGTAAAGAAGAGCATTCCGACACTGAATCGGAAAACGCCGATGCGTTCTGTCTTTGAATCGTGCGGAAACAGAATCCATCCAAACAGATAAAAAGCAATGGCGAGCGTGATGGCGATCCAAATGGCAATGAACAATTCACGTTGCAAGAGACCCAATTGCAGAACCAAGTCTGCGTTGGAGAGGAACTTGAAGGCAAATCCAATTTCCAACAAGCCGAGTACCACCTTGACACTGTTCAACCAACCGCCTGACTGGGGCAGAGAATTGAGCCAACCGGGGAAGGCACTGAATAACATGAACGGTATGGCGAGGGCCAAAGAAAACCCGAACATGACAGCAGAGGGAGCGGCATACGAGCCTGTGGCGGCACCGGCCAAAGCACTTCCGATGAGCGGACCCGTGCATGAAAACGAAACGATTGCCAATGTCGCTGCCATGAAAAAGATGCCCAACAAGCCGCCTTTGTCCGCGGCTTGGTCTGTCTTATTGGCCCAGCTGGCAGGCAATTGAATTTCAAAAGCTCCCAAAAAGCTAGCTCCGAAAATCAACAGCAAGATGAAGAGGAAGACATTGAAGAACGGATCGGTTGAGATCACATTCAAAATATCGACTCCGAAAACGGCCGTCAAAAGCAATCCAAGTCCGGTGTAGATGAAGATGATAAAGAAGCCATAGATCAAAGCGTTCCGAATGCCTTCTGAGCGGGACTTGGACTGCTTGGTGAAGAAACTCACCGTCATGGGAATCATCGGGAAAACGCAAGGAGTGAGGAGGGCTGCAAAGCCGAGCAACATGCCCAACAAAAAGACGCCCAACAACCCTTCTTCTTCGTTCTCATCATCGTCCGATGATGCTCCGCCATCACATAAATGCTGGGATGGAGGGCAATAATCTGGACGGGATTCAACGCTGCGAGCATCTTGGGTGTTCACGACAAATTCCAAATCCGGAGGGAAAATGCACTTGGCGTCGTTGCATGTCATGAAGGTCACGAAACCGGTAATCTCGGCATCCTGTCCTCCAGTCAGGGTTTGCACCCAAAACACTTCTTCCTCGAAGAACGGCACATCCATATTGAATTGCGGGTCGAATGCCACATTGGGATCACATTCTTCAACACCACCTTGCAAATTCCAGCCTGCAGGCGCTTCTATGCTGAATGCCGTTGGCATCGGACCATCCAAGCTTTCGATGTCTTGGCTGTAAACATGCCAGCAAGGATCCACCGATGCATGGAACACCAATTCAAATTCGTTGGTGGCTGGCGTTTCATACAACGCAATGTCCCAAACGACAGGCTCGAGCATTTCCGATTCACCTTCTTGAAAATGGCCATCGCATAAATGCTTGAGCGGAGGACAATAATCAGGACGAGATGAAGCGGGCAAAAACTCACTCAAGGTGAACGTGAAGTCAATATCCTCCGGAGGCAAGCAGCGGGATTCATCGCACACCATAAAACTGAGGTATCCCGAAATGGAGGCGTCCGAAGCCAAGTCTTGGGCTCGAATGGTCTGCACCCAATACACTTCTTCCTCAAAATATTTGAGGTCCATCATGAAGTTGGGGTCATACTCCACCAAAGGAGCGCATTCCGTTACAGCACCAACCTTCTCCACCCCGGCGGGAACTTCAAAATCAAATAAGGTGGGCAAAGGCCCATTGGGATCATCTAGAAATTGGCTGTAGATGTGCCAACACGGCTCGACGGAAGCATGGAACACGAGGTCGAATTCTCCAGCCGTATCCGATTCGTACAACGTAAAATCCCAAGTGACAGGATCTAAAATTTGCCCGTTACTCGGGGTGATAAACCAACAGAAGCACAGCATCAAAAAGCCACGCAGCATACTGAAAGCGAGTTGTTTCATTTCTTTCATCGTTTTGCGAAGATAACGCATGCCATCCTGAAGAAAAGTGGCATCTGTTAATGTTCGTTCATGAACCCCGTTGAAGCGGTGTATTCAAAGGGCCGGTCACCGTCGTTAGAAGGTGACTTCCTCTCCCATTTTCAATCCGAAAGGTCGTCGAATGAGCCAACTTCCGAGGTACACGAGCGGTGTGTCAAGCAGGGCCACAAGGATTTTGAAAAAGAACCCATAAAACAGGAGGTGAGAGAAGAGGCTCCATTCGATTTGACCTAAAAAGCACATGAGAGAAATCACAGTCAATGTGTCAATGAATTGCGAAGGAATGGTGCTCAGGTTGTTGCGCAGCCAGAGCTTTTTTCCGTTTGTTTTGGCCTTCCAAAAATGGAACAACTTGACGTCGAGAAATTGTGCGATCAGGTAGGCAGCCATCGAGGACCCCACGGCGACAACCGTTGAGCCAAAGACGTGGTCGAATTCGATGTCGGAGACGGGTGACCAGCTGGCGGCGGGCACAGCTTGTCCGACACTGACAATGATCAGGACGAATAGGCTTGCGAAGAGCCCGGCCATCACTACCAGGTTGGCTTTCTTTTTTCCATAACACTCACTGATGAGGTCGGTAACCAAGAATGTGATGGGGTATGGAAGGAGTCCGACGCTTTGTTCAAAGGTGAGCCACGTCGTGGGAGACCAGTGGAAGAATTTCCTAAAGATCAGATTGCAAGCCACCAAACTAGCGATGAACAAAGCTGCAAGAATGACATAAATGCGGACTGCAAGTTCACGGTTTTCAGAGGGGCCAGAATGTGTTGTTTTGGATTGGCTCATCATGTCTTCGGTGTGGCTAATTTTCGGACGGTCCAGCTCAACTGGTTTCCTTTTCGAAGGATAACGGTTTGCGTGGATTCGAAACGAGCGCCTGATTGAACGTCGGGGCCACACAAGTCAAGGACTTCTGGAACGGCTCGAGCGCCAATGTGCCAAGATTGAGCGAGGTGAAATAAGATTTCTTCGGCCAAAGGTTCAATTTTCCAAGAGGCAATGTCCAACGTGCCGGCATCTTGACCTTCCGAATGATAACAACGGCGCACTCCCTCCACCAGGTCGTTTTGGAGGTGTTCGGCGAGAGGTTGCCAACGTTCAGCCCACCGTCCGATGTGCGCAGTGGTGCCTGTCCGCAGGTCTTCCAACAAGGGCAAGACTTCATTGCGCAGGCGGTTTCTTAAGTAATCGGGCTGGGCATTGCTGCTATCATCTCGAAAAGGAATCCCTTCTTCTTTGACCCATTCTGTGATCATGGAACGGGAGACTTCGAGAAAAGGCCGGAGCAATCCCTGGGACGCAACCCAGGGCTTCATGGCCGCCAAGGCCAAAGGATCTGCAGAACGAATGAGGTGCAGCAAGACCGTTTCGGCCTGGTCGTCGGCGTGATGTGCCGTAGCGATCAGGGCGCGACCTTCCTGGTTTAGTCTCAGCTTTTGAAACCACTGGTAACGGACGTTCCGGGCTGCAGATTGCACGCCATCGACCGTGTCCATCACGGGGGAAGCATGGACTACAACAGGAATGGAAGATTGCTGACACCAAGCCTCAACCAGGGCTTGGTCGCCCTCGGATTCAGCTCCACGCAATCCATAGTTGACATGAGCCGCTAGGGTAGGCTGGCCTATGCGCTGAAGACATGCCAATAAAGCCATCGAGTCGCGTCCACCGCTGACGCCAACGATCACGGTGCAATCTCGGCCAATGCCCCGTTTTTTGAGCCAACGATCTACGAGGGCGGGCAATCCGCGGAATTCGTTACGCATGCCCGTTGAGGGTTTCCATCATGGCCTCAGCCTTCAGTAGACATTCTTCGTATTCGCGCTCAGGATCACTCAAGGCGGTGATCGCCCCGCCGACTTGCATTGAGATGCGCTGGGTTCTGCGATTGGTGGCGATGCTTCGGATGACGACGTTGAGATCAAAATCACCATTGGGTTGAATGCATCCGACGCTGCCAGAATAAATACCGCGACGGGTTCCTTCAAGCTCATCAATTAGCTGCATCGCGCGAACTTTCGGGGCCCCTGTCATGGAGCCCATCGGGAAAGTGGCTTTCATGATGTCCACCATGTCCACGCCCTCTGCCAGCTCGCATTGGACTGAAGAGATCATTTGATGAACGGTTTGAAACCGATGGATGCCGAACAATTCAGGGACATGGACAGACCCCGGCGACGCAATTTTACTCAAGTCGTTGCGTACCAGATCACAAATCATCACGTTTTCAGCGCGCTCCTTGGTGTCATGATACAATTGATGCGCCAAGGCATCGTCTTCTTCAACGGTGCGCCCACGACGAATGGTTCCCTTGATGGGAGAAGATGTGATTTGCCGTCCACGCCTTTTTAAAAACAGTTCAGGCGAACCACACAACAACTCAAATTCTCCTGCTTTGATGAGTGCGCTGTAGGGAGCCCGTGTCTTGCGTTGCAGGCGAACGTAGGCATTCCAGGTGTTGTTCAACTGCCCATCCCCATGCCATTCCTGACAGAGATTTAACTCATAGACGTCGCCGCGTTGGATGTGTTTCTTAACCCGCTGGACGCGTTGCAGATAGGTGGAACGGTCCCACCGAGGACGCAAGGAAATGCGTTCAGAAGAAGGTGTTTTCACAGCGGCATGATGCAGTACTGATTCCAAGGCGGCATGGGCATCAGGCTCGTTTTGACCAACGAGAACTTCGGGCTGACTGTGCGCTCCTCCCCAAGCGACTACAATGCGTGGTTCGATCCAATGCATCACGGGAAAACCAGCGCTGTCTGTTCGACTGGATTCCACGGACTCCACGATGTTTTTCAAATCATAACCCAACCAGCCGAATGTCCACCCAGAACGTCCAGATTTTGGTTGGACAAAGCGAGCCCAGGCTTCGAGGCATCCTTTCTGTTCCAATCCCCACGTGAAAGAGCGACGCGCTCCGATGGCGAACAAACAACGTCCCTGTGGCTGCTCATCATAAAGCAGAATGGCGTGTTCTTCCTTTTCAAACCAGGCGGATAAGTCCGGTAAGTTCCGCGCAGATTGTCGCGTAGACTGAATCGGTTGTTCGGCGGTTTGAGATTCCACGGGAGGAAGATACGCAGTCTAGGTGTCTTGTTGGGTCAATGAGAATGGGCCTTTCCAATCTTGCTGAGCACCAACTCCTCCAATCCTTGAATCCATCGAGGATGGTCGTTCAGGCTCGGCACGAAATCCAGTTGTTCACCGCCTTTTTCTTGAAACAATTCGACATATTCTTCACCGATTTCCACAATGGTCTCCAAGCAATCGGCTACAAAGGCTGGACTGAACACAAGTAGTTTTTTGTCCCCTTTTTCAGCACGCTCTTCGATGACCTGATCGCTAAACGGCTCGACCCAACCGCTTCCCAATCGGGATTGAAAACAGACCGTGTATCGATCCGCGGGGATCTGCAAACGTTCAGCCAGTGCGCGTGTGGTGGCGTAGCAAGTGGCTTTGTAACAAAAGCGATTCTCGTCATTGATTTCGTCTTCGCAACGGTGATTGGAACACTGTCGGTCGTCGTAGACTTTGTCCAGCTGCCGCTCAGGAAGACCGTGGTAGCTGAACAAAATGTGGTCATATGCTGTGAGGTCGAAAGCTTGAGCGCGCAATTCGAACCCATCGAGATAGCCTGGAAAATCCCAATATTGACTAATTGAGATGACATTGGGAATGACATACCATTTGCTCAAGATTTCAAAGGCTCTTTGCAAGGTAGAGCCTGTCGAAGCGGAAGCATACTGTGCATACAGCGGCAAGATGACAATGCGGTCATAGTGATCCGCTTGCATTCTTTTGAGCACAGAATCCATGGAAGGATTTTGGTAACGCATGGCCAACTCCACGGTCACTTCACCGTCAAAGGCGGCGACCATTTCGGGCCGTTTCATTCGCGTTTGGAGAAGGTCCCGAACATTTTCCCCATGGGTCAGCAAAGGAGAACCTTCAGCCGTCCACACTTTTTTGTATTCCCGGGCGCTGCGAAAACTTCGGATGGGCGCAATGATTCCGTTGACCAGAAGTTTGCGTGGAAGCCATGGAATGTCAATGACGCGTTCATCTCCGAGGAACTCTCTGAGATAGCGAGCGACAGCTCCAGCTTTGGGGGCGTCAGGAGTCCCCAGGTTGATCAATAAAATGCCTGTTTTCATAGTAGGTTACTCAACAAATGAAAAGCTTCAGGGTTCAACGCGTTGTCCATTGTTTTGCACTTGATGGCAGCCACGCGATGGTTTCTTGGTGAGAGCTCATCGACTCGGTTGGCGACAGTCTTAAATATGCAATGCGCGGTTGTCCGTGGCAGCGAGTGCTGCTTCTTTGATGGCTTCTGTGAAAGTGGGGTGGGCGTGGGACATGCGGCTGATGTCCTCCGCTGTTGCGCGAAACTCCATGGCCACGACCGCTTCGGCAATCATGTCAGCAGCTCGAGGACCACACATGTGAATGCCTAAAATTTCATCCGTATCCGCATGGGCTAAAACCTTCACAGAACCATCGGTGTCCATCGAAGCGCGTGCGCGACCACTGGCCTTGAAAGGGAACGACCCCGATTTGTATGCAACCCCTGAGGCCTTCAGTTCTTCCTCAGTTTGCCCAACTCCGGCCACTTCAGGCCAGGTATAGACCACATTGGGAATCAAGTTGTAATCAATGTGGGGTTGTTGTCCAGAGATGACCTCAGCTGCAACGACACCTTCTTCTTCCGCCTTGTGTGCCAGCATGGCGCCGCGGACCACATCGCCAATGGCGAATATATGCGGTACGTTTGTTCGCATTTGATGGTCAACCGCAATGCGTCCACGCTCATCGAGTTGAAGCCCTGCGGCTTCGGCTTGGAGTCCCGTGGTGAAGGGCTTTCGTCCCACCGATACGAGGCAGTATTCGGTTTTCCACTCCACCTCTTGTCCCTTTTTGTCATCCGCTTTTACGATGACCCCTTTGCCACTGGCTTTCACTTCCTTCACTCCGTGCTGGAGGTGAAACTTGACGCCCAATTTCTTCATGGAGCGCATGAGTTCCTTGCCCATCGCACGATCCATTGTTGGGATGATGGTGTCCTGGTACTCGACGACATGCACCTCGGTTCCGAGACGTGCATAGACACTGCCCAACTCCAGACCAATGACACCCCCACCTATGACAACCATGTGTTGGGGCAATTCCTTCAAGCTCAGTGCTTCGGTGGAAGTGATGACCCGTTTTTTATCGAGTTCAATGAAAGGCAATGACGCAGGCTTCGAGCCCGTTGCAATGATGATGTGCTTGCCGCTAAGGGAAGTTGCTTGGCCCTTTGTTGGGGTAACAGCAATGGTGTGGGCGTCCACGAATGACCCGACTCCCGTATGGACATCAATGCCGTTCTTCTTCATCAAGAAGTCGATGCCTGCGACTGTTTGCTCGACCACTCCGGCCTTCCGGGCAATCATCTGTTTGAAGTCCAACTTCCATCCCGTAGCCTGGATGCCATGTTCTGAAAATTGATGCAGCGCTTGGTGATAATGTTCGGAGCTATCCAAAAGTGCTTTGGACGGAATGCATCCGACATTGAGACAAGTGCCTCCGAGGGAGCTGTATTTCTCAACCAATGCGGTTTTCAGGCCCAATTGTGCTGAGCGAATGGCAGCTACGTACCCTCCAGGTCCGCTGCCGATGACGATGACATCGTAAGATTGCATGACACAAAGGTAAAGCGAAGACCTTGCAATGATGGCAAGACATGGTTGTTTCGCCGCTTCTCATGCCAATGAAAAAACATGTTTCTTTGCATCGCGGTCGCAGCCGGGGATTCCCTTTGTTGAGTCGCGAACACTCATGACTCTCTTCGAATCCAATACCCTTTTTTGCTGATGTGGAATCGCATCGCTTCAGTGCTGCTTCGACAGCGCGTTCTGCTGTTAGTGGTTATGGGTGTGCTCACAGCCTTGATGGCTTTGCAAATCCCACAATTGCGATTGCAATACACGTTTGGAGGATTGCTGCCTTCAACAGATACCACGGCGATTGAGTATCAACATTTCATTGATCACTTTGGGACTGAAGGCAATGTTTTGCTGGTTGGCGCAGATGCGCGTGAATTGAAGTCGCCTGAAGGATTGCAGGCCTGGTATGAACTGGCGGAGGAAATTCGTTGGATGGACACGAGTCGTGACACGGTGGATGATGGGCTGGACAATCCGGTGCCATTGACACTGATAGACAGCGTTTTTTCAATCACCCACTCGTTTACACTGGAGAAAGATTCGGCGCTCCGGAGGTTTGTTTTGATGCCGCTTGTACCGCCGGGTGCGATGGAAGTGGGTGGCAGCGTGGATTCGGCTTTTGTAATGCGCCTGTTCAGTGAGGTGGAGGCGCTGCCGTTTTATGACGGTTTGTTGTTCAACCAAAAAGGCGATGCGACCTTGATGACCGTCTTTTTGGATGCGGATTTGTTCAATTCTGAAAAGCGCGGAACGGTTGTAGAAGATATTGTCGCGCTGTGCGATCGTTGGAGTGAACAGCATGGGATTGCACTCGCTATTAGCGGTCTTCCGTTCATTCGGACCGAAATGACCAACAAAGTCAAAGGTGAAATCGGATGGTTCATTGGCGCAGCAATGCTTGTGACGGCCCTCCTGTTACTCTTGTTTTTCCGCAATCCGACCATCACCGCAGTGAGTTTGGTGGTTGTGGGTGCCGGGGTGATTTGGTCGTTGGGGACCATCACCTTGTTGGATTATCCCGTCAACTTATTGATGAGTTTGATTCCGCCTTTGATGATTGTCATTGGCGTACCGAATTGCATTTATTTGGTCAACAAATACCATGCGGAATACAAGCGTCATGGAAATAAAGCCATGGCGTTGCAGCGCATGATTGTGAAAGTGGGCAATGCGACGCTCCTCACCAACTGCACTACAGCACTGGGATTTGCAACATTCATCTTCACTCACAGTGACATGTTGCGCCAATTCGGTGTTGTGGCGGCCATCAACATCTTAGTTGTCTTCGTGATTTCGATTATCGTGATTCCTGCGCTGATGACATTCTTACCGGCTCCTCGGGTCAAGCATACGCGTCATTTGGATCGCCGATGGATGTTTGTTTTTGTCAATCACCTCGTTCGGATTGTGCAGGAAAAAAGACCCCGGGTTTACGCGGGAGCTTTGGTCGTTTTCTTGTTCAGTGTTGCTGGGATTGCTCAGATGGTCACCACAGGCAATATTGTGGACGATCTGCCCGACGATGACCGCGTCATTCGAGACTTGAAATGGATGGAACAACGGTTCAATGGGGCGATGCCTTTTGAAATGTTGGTGGATACACGCAAGACCAATGGGGCGACCAATCCAGCCGTGCTGAAGCGCATTGAGTCGTTGCAAAATGTGCTCAAGGAGTATCCGGAATTCAGCCGTTCGATCAGCGCTGTCGATGCGAGCAAGTTTGCTACCCAAGCTTTTTATGGCGGATCACCGGAACGCTATCGTTTGCCATCCCGTCAAGAGCGTTCGTTCATTGGTCCATGGATTCGTGGCACGGCCAATGCCGCGGAAGACGCTTCTTCCACCTCCGGTGTGCTGTCTAATTTCTTCGACTCTACCCAGTCCATGACACGGATCTCCACGCAAATGGCGGATGTAGGAACTTTGGAGATGCGGGATTTGATGTCGGAATTGCGTCCAAGACTGGACAGCATTTTTCCGCCTGAGAAATTTGACTTGATCCTCACGGGGACGAGCATGGTGTTTTTGGAAGGGACCAGTTACATGGTGCGGAACCTTGGTATTTCCATAGCGCTCGCGATTTGTGTGATTGCCTTGATGATGGCCTTTTTGTTCAAGTCTGCGCGCATGGTGGGCATCGCCCTGATCCCGAACCTATTTCCCTTGCTCTTTACGGCGGGCTTTATGGGGTGGGCTGGAATTCCGATCAAGCCTTCCACGATTTTGGTTTTCAGCATCGCTTTCGGAATTTCCGTGGACGACACCATTCACTTTTTGGCCAAGTATCGCCAAGAGCTCAATGTCAAATCGTGGAACATCAAAGAGTCCGTGATTCTTGCATTGAAAGAAACCGGCATCAGCATGATGTACACTTCCATCGTTTTGTTCTTTGGATTCTTGATGTTTGCCATGTCAGGGTTTGACGGGACGCGGTCATTGGGCATATTGGTGTCGATCACACTCGGGGTGGCCATGTTTACGAACCTCTTGTTGCTGCCGAGTTTGCTACTAGCCTTTGAAAAGTCACTCACCACCAAGTCCTTTTCCGAGCCATTTTTCTCCATCTTGGATGAAGAAGAGGACATTGAATTGGAGGAATTGGCCATTCAAGCGGGCATGTCACCAGGAAAGGGCGAAGAGCAGCATGAGGCGCTCATCCAACAACGTAAAAGCAAGGAATAGGCTGATAAAAGATAGATTCAATTGTAATCTTTGGAAAGCACTTCATTCAAATTACCATGAAAGGAATTATACTAGCAGGAGGGTCGGGCACGCGATTGTGGCCATTGACACGTGCCATCAGCAAGCAGTTGATGCCGATTTATGACAAACCGATGATCTACTATCCCTTGTCGACGCTCATGTTGAGCGGGATTCGGGAGATTCTCATTATCTCTACGCCAACCGATTTGCCTGGTTTTCAGCGCTTGTTGGGAGACGGAAGCGATATGGGTTGCACCATCCAATACGCGGAGCAAGTTGTGCCCAATGGTTTGGCGCAGGCCTTTGTGATCGGCGAATCGTTCATTGGTTCTGATAAAGTAGCCCTCGTGTTGGGGGACAACATTTTCTACGGAAAAGACTTTGGTCGCCAATTGCGGGCGAATACCGATCCGAACGGAGCGATCGTATATGCGTATTATGTGACCGATCCTGAACGCTATGGAGTTGTTGCCTTCGATGGAGAAGGGCGTGTAACGGGCATCGAGGAAAAGCCAGAGAATCCAGAATCGAATTATGCTGTTCCTGGACTCTATTTTTATGACAATCGCGTCGTTGAAATTGCCAAAGCGCTGGAGCCAAGCGCACGGGGTGAGTATGAAATTACCGATGTGAATCGCGTCTACTTAGAATCCGGAGACCTCTTCGTTTCAAAACTCGATCGCGGCATGGCCTGGTTGGATACTGGAACGCATGAGTCGCTGATGCAGGCCTCGCAATATGTGCAGGTCATCGAAGAACGTCAAGGACTAAAAATCGGATGCATTGAGGAAATTGCCTGGCGCATGGGATACATCACCGATGAACAATTGGAGAAATTGGCAGAACCGCTGAAGAAGTCAGGTTACGGAAATTACCTGATGGATCAATTGGCGCGAGGGCATTAACCAAGGTATTCATGAGTCAAGCGAATTTGGAACGTCTCAAGTCCAATGCGGACCGCGCGACTGAAGTATTTCTTCTCCAGTGGCCTGCAGATGCGGATGATGGGCTCTACGCGCCCATTCATTATCTCATGTCATTGGGCGGGAAACGGTTGCGGGCCGTCTTGACCTTGGCTGCCGCAGAGGCAGAAGGCCAACCGGCTGAAATTGCTATGCCAGCAGCTTTGGCTGTTGAATTGTTTCACAATTTCACTTTGATGCACGATGACATCATGGATGAGGCTCCTTTGCGAAGGGGTCAACAAACCGTGCACCATCGTTGGGATTCCAACGCGGCGATTTTGTCCGGAGATGCCATGTTTACACTTGCATCGATTGCGTTGACGGGATTGAATGCGTCCGTGTTGCCTGCGGCATTGCAAATGTTCAACCGCACGGCTTTGGAGGTGTGCATTGGTCAACAATCGGACATGGCGTTTGAATCGCGCGAGAACGTGACGTTGGATGAATACTGGAACATGATCCGCCTGAAAACATCGGTTTTGGTGGCTGCGTCGTTGGCCTTGGGAGCGCAAGCGGCGGGAGCGTCGGAGGCCCGCATCGCGTTGTGGTATCAATTGGGAGAACAGTTGGGGCTGGCCTTTCAAATGCAAGATGACCTGTTGGATGCGTTCGGTACATCAGCGACGGGAAAACAAATGGGAGGAGACATCCTTTCCGACAAAAAGACTTTTTTACGCATTCACGCCTGGGAGAATGCCTCTGCTGCGCAGCGCTCAGAAATGAATCGCTGGAACGGCAAGGAACACAAACCTCAAGAAAAAGTGGCTGCGATGAAAGCCATGATGGTAGACCTCGGATCGGATCGCGTCGCACGCGAGCGCATGGAGGGCTGCATTGAAGCTGCAGAGACGTGCATGGATGCCTTGGACTTGAAAGGAGCGCATCGTGCATGGTTCGAATTTGTGGCCGGGTTGGTGACAACGCGACAATCGTAAGGGATGGAATGGGAGTTAATCCTTCCTGAACGTGAGGTTCCCAAAGGATGGGATCGCGCCCAATTCTTGGATGCTGTGAAAGAACAATTGATCAAGGACTTTGAATGGGATGCCGAGCGAGTAGCAGCGGCATCGATTTCGCTCCTGCAATTGTTGGAGGATCACATCTCTTGGAACCTCGAGCGCAATGCAACAACCCTCTTTACGTCATTCTACAAGTTGGATCTGGGAGAGCAGCTTGTGCGCAACATCTTACAGGACGGAAATCGGGAAGGAGCACCCAAACGATTGGCTGAAAAGTCTCTTCAGCGTGCCGCGTTGAAGGTTTGGACGCGCTGGAACTATCAGTCGACTTGATTCTTTTGCCTCCTTGGAAATAGGCTTGCCGGTTGTGGGCATGTATCTTTGTGGATCGAAACACGTACTGTCCTCATGGACCCTTTAGATTTTATTAGCCAGGTAGAGCCCAACGCGTTAGACGCGCTATATCAGCAATACTGCTCTGACCCCCATTCTGTCAATGCGAGTTGGCAGCTTTTCTTCAAAGGTTTTGATTTGGCTTTGGCCTCCTACGACGGGCCTCCATCAACTCCACAAACGCTCAAGGAATTTCAAGTCATCAACTTGATTCAGGCATACCGTACACGGGGACATTTGTTTACGCATACCAACCCCGTTCGCGCACGTCGTGTCTATGCACCTGATTTGGGGTTGTCCAACTTTGGACTTTCTGAGTCCGATTTGCCCGTCGTTTTTCAAGCGGGGCACAAAGTTGGATTGGGAGAAGCCACGTTGCAGCAGATCATTGATCACCTTGAAGAGACATATTGTCACAGCATCGGCATCGAGTACATGATGATCCATGATGTGGATCGCAAGGCGTGGGTGCGGACGCACATTGAACTTGCAAATCGCCCACGCATTGAGTTGGCGGACCGCATTCAAATCCTGAAGAAGCTGTCACAAGCGACCTTGTTTGAAGAATTCTTGCAGAAGAAGTTTGTGGGTCAGAAGCGCTTCTCCTTGGAGGGAGGCGAAACCTTGATTGCGGCGCTCGATACCGTGATTGAAGAAGGAACGATGCAAGGCGTTCAGGAGGTGTTCATTGGCATGGCACACCGAGGCCGGTTGTCCACATTGGCCCATGTTTTGGGCAAGCCGTACGAAGAAATTTTCTGTGAGTTTGAGGGAAAAGCATACGATGATGAGTTGGAATTTGATGGAGATGTCAAATATCACCTGGGGTATTCCCGGACAGTCAAGGCGGACTCAGGGGAAAATGTAAACATCACACTGGCTCCCAACCCTTCGCACTTGGAGGCTGTAGGACCGGTTGTGCAAGGCATGACGCGAGCACGAATAGAATCATTCGGAGGTGATGAAACGAAGGTGTTGCCCATTCTCATTCACGGCGATGCAGCTTTGGCGGGTCAAGGTGTCGTTTATGAATTGGCGCAAATGGCCCAATTGGATGGGTACCGCACGGGTGGCACAGTGCACATTGTCGTCAACAACCAAGTCGGATTCACGACCAATTATTTGGACGCCCGATCGGCGACGTATTGCACGGATGTGAGCAAGGTGACACAAGCTTTGAGCTTTCACGTCAATGCAGATGATGCGGAAGCTGTGGTGCAGGTGATGCGCATTGCGTTGCGGTACCGACAAGTCTGGAAACAGGATGTTTTCATTGACTTATTGGGCTATCGTAAATATGGACACAATGAAGGAGATGAGCCCATGTTCACCCAACCGAAGTTGTACAAGGCGATCAATCAGCACCCGAATCCACTCAAGATTTATATGGATCGTCTGATTGCCGATGGCAGCATGGAGCTTGCTCAGGCCGAGACCATTCGGGATGAGCAACTGAAGTTGATGGAGAAGGCCCATTTAAAAGCGCAGAAGCGGAAGAAGGCTGAGGTATTGGATTTCCTGAGTGATTTGTGGAGTGGGTATGAGTCTCCGACTGAAGAGATGCTGCACAGCACTCCCGAAACCGGTGTCGCAGTTAAGAAACTGAAGGACTTGGCTGTTGCCATGTCCACGCTGCCCGACGGCAAGAAGTTTTACCGCAAAACGGTAAAATTGATGCGGGATCGGTTGAAGATGATTGAAGAAGACCGATTGGATTGGGCACTCGGAGAGTTGCTTGCTTATGCCACGTTGTTGGCTGAGGGGCATCCGGTCCGACTCAGTGGCCAGGATGTGGAGCGGGGAACGTTTTCCCATCGCCATGCCGTTGTAAAAACGGAAGACACGGAGGAAGAAATCATTCCGCTCAATCACGTGATCCAAGGGCAAGCGAAACTGAGCATTTACAACTCGTTGTTGAGTGAATACGCCGTCGCTGGTTTTGATTATGGATATGCCTTTGCAACGCCCGATGGTCTGACGATTTGGGAAGCCCAATTCGGGGACTTCAACAATGGCGCGCAGATTCTGTTTGATCAATTTCTGAGTGCTGCTGAAGACAAATGGCGAACCATGAATGGATTGACACTGATGCTACCTCATGGCTATGAGGGCATGGGGTCTGAGCACAGTTCCGGTCGCATGGAACGATTCCTGCAATTGGGAAGTGGCGACAACATGCTCATTTGCAATGTGACCGAGCCTGCAAATTACTTTCATTTGCTCAGACGCCAGGTCAAGTGGCCTTTCCGAAAACCCTTGGTTATTTTCACCCCGAAAAAACTCTTGCGCTACCCGTTGGCTGTTTCCTCTTTTGGACAGTTGGCCCAGGGCGGTTTCCAAAAGGTGATCGATGATCCTCGGCATGTGGATGAGGTTTCTATGAGTCGCGTGGATACCGTCATGCTGTGCAGTGGAAAGATTTACTACGATCTCATTGAAATGTTAGAGGAAGTGCAGGCTGACAACCTTGCGTTCGTTCGGTTGGAACAAATCCATCCCTTGCCAGAGCAGGAGTTGGACCGCGTAATTCAGAAGTACGGACGGGACGCCAATTATGTTTGGGTCCAAGAAGAGCCTCAGAATATGGGGGCTTGGAGTTTTATGCTGCAGCACTTCACAAAGGTTCCGCTCAGCGTGATTTCCCGTTCTATGAGCGCGAGTCCTGCGTCGGGTTCCTCGGAGGTTCATAAAAGCCGACAACAGGAGATCCTCGATGAGGTATTCGCCCATGCCAGTCGATGATATTCGTTGAATAAATAGCCTTACTTAGCAATCAATTCTATCCTGTTATGCCGACACTTGAAATGAAAGTTCCCAGTCCGGGAGAGTCCATCAGTGAAGTTGAAATCGCTGCATGGTTGGTGTCCGATGGAGATTATGTCGAAAAAGACCAGGCCATAGCCGAGGTAGATTCAGACAAAGCAACATTGGAGTTGCCTGCCGAAGCGGCAGGAATTATTACCTTGAAAGTGGAGGAAGGAGATGCTGTGGCTGTAGGCGCAGTATGCTGCTTGATTGATACCAGTGCCGAACGACCCGTGGGAAGCGAACCCGAGAAGTCTCCTGCACCGAGCCCTGCACCAGTTGTCAAGGCAGCGCCTACGCCGGCAGCGGTAGCCCCGGCTCCTGTCGTTAGCCCTGCAGCGGCAGCAACGGGACATCCTTCTCCTGCTGCGAGAAAAATGATGACAGAACACGCCATGAAATCCGGTGATGTTCAAGGAACGGGCCGAGATGGTCGTGTGATGAAGCAAGATGTCCTCGCGGCATTGGCTGCAGGGTTTGATGGCAGCGCATCAGCGAGCTGGGGAGGAAGCCGAGAGGTAGGACGTGTGAAGATGTCCATGCTGCGCCGCAAGGTCGCCGAGCGCTTAGTGGCCGTCAAAAATGAAACAGCCATGTTGACCACCTTCAACGAGGTGGATATGAAGCCGGTCATGGATTTGCGGAAGAAATACAAGGACGCATTCAAAGAGACGCACGGTGTAGGACTTGGGTTCATGAGTTTTTTCACCAAGGCTGTGACCCATGCCATTGCTCAATATCCCTCGGTCAATGGGATGATCGACGGGAAGGACATGATCATTCCAGAGTATGCTGACGTGGGCATAGCCGTTAGCTCTCCCAAAGGACTCATGGTTCCGGTTATGCGGAATGCTGAGTCGATGACGCTAGCAGGAATCGAAGCAGAAATAAAGCGTTTGGCCTTTCGGGCACGAGACGGAGAGTTGACCATTGAAGAAATGCAAGGAGGCACATTTACCATTACCAATGGTGGAGTCTTTGGTTCGATGTTGTCTACCCCCATTATCAACCCACCGCAGAGCGCTATTTTAGGTATGCACAACATCGTCGAGCGCCCAGTAGCGATCAACGGTCAAGTTGAAATTCGTCCGGTGATGTATGTGGCTTTGAGTTATGATCATCGAATCATTGACGGAAAAGAAAGCGTAGGCTTTTTGCTTGCGATCAAGGAGATGATTGAGAATCCCGAGCGATTGTTGTTCGGAGGGAAGAAAACAGAGGAAGTTCTGTTGGGTCTTTAATCCGAAAAAAACAAAAGCCCCACCGGGAAAGTGGGGCTCGGTTATGGTTTTGCTGACCAAGAAACACCGCATGAAAAACCCCACTGCTGTAGTCTTTATAACGGGAGCAATGGGAGTAAAATGAAGTGCATCAAAGCATGCCCAAAGATACGACAGAATTCGTGTATGTTAATACGAATTGCTTAAAAATATAGACGAATAAATATATTATACTGACGAATGGAAGGCGTGAAGCCTCACCTCAGAACTGAAAACCGTTCTGCATCCAAACGCAACAGGATGAAAACCAGTAGAGTAAATCCCATGAGGGAAGATCCGCCTGCCGAAAAGAAAGGGAGGGGGATGCCAATCACAGGAGCCAAGCCGAGAACCATGCCAACGTTGATGAGGTAATGCATGAAGAGTATGCTGACAACGCCGTAGGCATACACACGTGTGAAATCGGACCGTTGGCGTTCAGCCAAAGCGAGTATTCGCAAGAGCAGAACAGTAAAGAGGAGGATGACAACAACGGAGCCTAAAAACCCCCACTCTTCGCCGACTGTACAGAAAATGAAGTCCGTTTCTTGCTCCGGAACGAACCCATAGGCTGTCATGGGGCCATTGAGAAAACCTTTGCCTGATAGTCCTCCAGAACCGATGGCCGCTTTGGCATGTCGGATGTTGTAGTCCGCGTCAGGGTTGCTGACATCGAGACCAAACAGAACTTGGACGCGTTCTCGCTGGTGTCGCGGCAATTGCTCCAAACCCGTGTGCACTCCTGCGCTCAAAAGGATACTCGCAGCGAGTGAGATCAAGGCGGTTCTTTTGACGCGTTTCCGATTTCTCGGGACCACCATGTTGGGAATGAGCTGCCAGACAAGGAGTCCAACGGTGACGAAAATCATCCACAGCAATCCAACGGCTGACTGTGATCCAATCAACGGATAATCAAGCATGGAGGCTCCGGTTAAAATGGAAGCGATGGTGACGAGCAAAGCACAGAATCCAGCGATGAGCACATTGCCCGATAGCCCCTCGCGATACAATGCGAAGATGAGTCCCCCAAAAACCAATGTTGTTCCGGCATCAGGTTGTAGCAAGGTCAAGGCGGCCGGAATGCCTACAATGGCTAAGGATTGCAGGAGAGTCTTCATGTTGCGGAGCTTGCCATCCCCTCGACTCAGCAACCAGGCTAGAAGCAATGCAGCTGAAGGTTTGGCGAATTCTGAGGGTTGGATGCTGATGCTCCCAAATCCAAACCAGGACCGAGCCCCGCCGACTTTCTTTCCAATGACAAGAACGGCCAGGAGAAGAGCCACGTTGATGACATAATGCAAGATGGATGTCCGAATAAAAAACTCACCTTCAATGTTCAAGATGACAATGGCCAGGACACTACAAATGAGAATCCAGATCAATTGTTTGCCTTGCTTGGAACCCCAATCGAACCAATCAACGGGTGAAGCACCGGCTGTAGCGCTCGCAACATTCAGCCAACCAATCAACATCAGGATTCCAATGATTGAGAGGGTGAGCCAGTCTATTCGCTGTCCGATGGATTGCGTGCGTCTCATTGTTCGGAAAAGGGATACGTGGCTCGAAGGATGCGCTGCTCTTTTTCCTTTTGAGTAACGGACCCGTTTAAAAATTGTTCCATCATCAAGCTGGCAATGGGGGCCGCCCAGTCTCCGCCAGATCCGGCATTTTCAACGTAAACGCTCAACGCTATTCGTGGATTGTCTTTCGGAGCGAAAGCCATAAAAACGGAATGCGTTTCGCGGTCACCATCTTGCACTGTTCCTGTTTTTCCACAAACGGTGATGCCCGGAACTTGGGCTTGAATACCAGTTCCTTCCGCTGATTCAACCACTTCTTGCATGGCCTGGATGATGGGGGCAAAGGCCGAAGGATTCACACCGGTTTGAACCAAAGAATCGAGTGATGCCGGCTTGCCTTTTCCGCCAATGTCCAAAACGGTGTGTGGGGTGATGAACCATCCGCGATTGGCCATGATGGAGGCGAGGTTCGCCATATGAACGGGGGTGGTCAACAATTCACCTTCTCCGATGGAGATGCTGTAAATCGTGGAATAGGCCCATCGTTTGTCTCCGTACATCCGATTGTATAATGTCGTGTCAGGAACGGATCCAGATCGCAATCCAGGGAGGTGGCCCCCTAGGTCTGTACCCAAACCAAATTGCTTAATTCGAGGACTCCAGCGCGCCAAGCCATCGGAAGCATCTTGAAAGATGTTGTTAGATTTTCCTGTCTGAACCATGCGCTTCATGACCTCATGGAAGTAGGGATTGCAGGAATGGACAATGGCTTGTTCGAGATTGTCCAATGAATGGTTGCCATGGCAACCAATGATCTCCCGATTGCAAAAGATGCGGGAGTCCGTCGTAATGACCCCTTCATCCAAAGCAATCAAGCCTTGAATCATTTTGAAGATGCTGCCGGGTCGATAGGTGGCGCGCATGGTTCGATTGAACAATGGTTTGGCGGGATCCTTGAGCATTTCGGCATAATGGGTTCCTCGGTTTTTACCAGAGAGGAAATCGGTTGAATACGAGGGAGCACTGACCATGGCCAGAACTTCACCCGTGCTGGGGTCAATGGCGACAATTGCTCCGCGTTTGTTGCCCATGAGCTGCTCACCGTATGCTTGCAGGTCTAAATCCAATGTCGTCGTGACGTTTTCTCCTTCTACAGGCAAGCTGTCGAACGCACCATTTGAAAGCGGTTCTCTGAAGTCATTGCGAACATCAACCAGATGGTACTTGAGGCCTCGTTTGCCTCTTAAGCGTCCTTCCCACTGCAATTCTAGGCCCGATTTTCCTTTGTAATCACCGAGGTGGTACCCTTGCTGAGATTCAAGATCTTCCCGATCCGTTTCACGGTATTCTCCCAGCAAGTGACTCGCATACCCCCCGGTATTGGTGCGAATGGGCCGCCGCTTGGATTGCACTCCCGGAAAGCGCCAAAGTTCACCTGAAAACTGAGCGTACTCTTCGTTGGGAATTTGTTTTAAAATGGTAGACGGGCGATAGCTGGCATAGGCATCTGCTCGGGCCAATTCTTGAATCAGCCGTTCCGCATCCAAACCGATGGTCTGGCTAAATCCCAAAGTGTCAAGCCCACCGGCTAAACGAGCTTGCCTGGGTGTGAAAAGAAGGTCGTAGCTGGGAATGTTGGTTAACAATATCTGGCCTGACCGATCGAGAATAAGCCCCCGAGCTGGGTCGATGATTTCCCGCTCTTCCGTAATTCGAGCGGCGTAATCTTTCCAAGCGCTGGGCCCCAATTGCAATTGCACGAGCCGCCCGATAAAAATAAGGGAGATCAGCAGAATGATGCCACCGATAACCCATTGTCGCTCTCTCAAATTCATCGTTTGCGACGCTTAGTTTGCGTGATATAGGAGGCCATCAAAAAAATACCACAAGTGAACAATGAAGAGGTTGTCGCTTTGCCCCAGCCATCAACCATCAGCCCCCAGCGTCCTGCCTCCAGCGTGAACATCCAGATGTTGTGAGCGAATAACAAGAGCATTGCACGGGTAGAAAACCACTGAAAACCATGTGATTTTAACGTTCCCAGTTCTGAAGCTTCATACCCTTCGCGCGGCATCAGCAACCGATTCACACCGGGGATGCAGAGTCCAAAGATCAAAGCAGATGAAGTGAACACTCCGCATCCTAACGTTGCGAGGTCAAGGAGCGCTCCGCTCACGCCACAAATCATGAGAATCGTGAGAGGCGACCATGTCAACGGCAGCAAAAGAAGCCCGTACAAGTGAAAAGTGGGCAATAGCCAACCGTTCGCGAAGACGAGATGTTGAAAGCACATAACCTGAAGAATCCAAGCGACAATCAGAGTCAAATACGGGGCGAAAGAACCGATCATGGGACGGATTGAATCAGGTCTTCAATCGCCGCTGACGATGTGTGATCGACGATGTGGATGTATCGAAGCGATTGGAAGGGCGCACCGATTTCAATTTGTATCCGTTGGAATTCTCCATCCAGTTCGGGGGGCGCTGCCGTGACAAAGCCAAAGAGAAATTCCGGGGGGAAGACTCCCTGGAAACCCGAAGTAAAAACGGTGTCTCCAGGTGCAACATTCAGACTTCGGGGGATGTCTTCAAGATACGCCTTGTGGAGATTCGAGCCATTCCATAATAAACGACCAACGGGTCCCGATTTCCCCAATCGCGCACTCCACTCCATTCCTGTATGAATTAGAGGCAATAAAAGCGCATTGTTCGGTGTCGTTTCGACAACTTTTCCGACGACATAGCCGGCATGCAGCGCCCCATGACCGACTTGCACTCCGTCGGCCTGGCCTTTGTTGATTATTAAGTAGTTGGAGCTTAGGTGTGATGCGGATCGAATCACTTCGGCAGGAACGAGGTCACGACCGCGTTGAGATTCTCTCGAAAGTGGATTGTCGAATTCGCTTCTTTTCAGCAGTTCAGAACGGAGTTGCGCATTTTCCAGTAAAAGTTGCTCATTTTGATACGCGAGTCCCGAGAGTTGACTCATGTCCGAAACGTATTCATTCCAGGTGCTATTCACTTCAAGTGAAGCGCGAACCCACTGGCCTCTGGGATAGCCATGACTCGAAAAAAACCACGCCAAAGCAAATGCTTGACATACAAGGAAAGTCAGAATCAAGTGATGTCGGACAAGGAGACTCCAGAGGTTGTACATGACTTCTTGTCTGCAATCAGTTGCGCATCAAGAAGGGGAAACGGTCAATGTTTTTCAAAGCAATGGCCGTCCCTTTCGCAACGGCATGAAGCGGGTCATCGGCAACATGCACAGGTAGACGTGTTCGCGCAGAAATGCGCTTGTCAAGTCCCCGCAACAAAGCGCCACCTCCGGCCAAGTAGATTCCTGTTTTGTAAATGTCAGCTGACAATTCAGGCGGAGTTTGTTCCAAGGCGCTGTGGATGGCTTCTTCGATTTTGGAGATGCTCTTGTCAAGAGCTTGGGCAATTTCTTTGTAGGAAACCAGGATTTCTTTCGGAATGCCCGTCATCAAGTCGCGACCGCGGACCGGATAATCTTCGGGGGGATTGTCCAATTCAGGCATCGCAGATCCCACTTCGATTTTGATTTGCTCAGCAGTGCGCTCGCCAATTAAAATGTTGTGTTGTCGGCGCATATACTCTTCGATGTCGGATGTGAATTCATCTCCTGCGACGCGAATGTTTTTGTCTGTGACAATGCCACCCAAAGCGATGACCGCAATTTCAGATGTACCTCCGCCAATATCGATGATCATGTTGCCCATCGGCTCCTCAACGTCAATCCCAATGCCAATGGCTGCTGCCATCGGCTCGTGGATGAGATAAACATCCTTCCCTCCAGCATGCTCAGCACTGTCTCCAACCGCTCTTTTTTCCACTTCTGTAATGCCCGAGGGGATGCAAATGACCATGCGCAAGGAGGGCGTAAACCAACTCTTCCGGACGTTCATCATTTTAATCATGCCTTTGATCATCGCTTCAGCAGCCTGGAAATCGGCGATCACACCATCCTTCAATGGGCGAATGGTTTCAATGTTTTTGTGGGTCTTTCCATGCATCTGCTGTGCCAATCGCCCAATGGCTACGATCCGATTGGTCGAGCGATCTTTCGCTACGATACTAGGTTCATCGACTACGACTTTGTCTTGGTAGTAGATGATGGTGTTGGCAGTGCCGAGATCGATGGCAATCTCCTGCATGAAAAAATTGAACAAGCCCATGAGCGAAAGGTCTGAGATGTGGAGCGAGGACGCGGGTGAATCACCCAAATATAAGCAAGTGGGATGCGGAATGAGCGGCTTGGACCGTCAGAATTTATGCACTCTGAATACCGGCGAAATCAATGCCGAAAATGCCGCACTCCTGTCAGGTACATGGCGAGGCCATTCTCATTGCAATATGTGACACTGAGGTCATCTTTGATTGATCCTCCCGGTTGGATGACCGCTTTGATTCCAGCTTGATCAGCCAGTTCGACACAATCAGGAAAGGGGAAGAAGGCGTCTGACGCCATGACTGCACCGTGGAGATCGAAACCGAAATTCCCTGCTTTGACGATTGCTTGCTTCAGCGCATCGACGCGGCTGGTTTGCCCTGTTCCGCTGCCCAACAATTGCTTTCCTTTCGCGAACACGATGGTGTTGGATCGGGTGTGCTTGGCGACTTTCATGGCAAAAATCAAATCCTCAAGTTGCTGCTCAGTGGCCGCTTCGTGCGTGGCGAGTTGAAGGTCGTCCATGCCTTCTGAACGGGCGTCCTTGCTTTGGACGAGGTAGCCATTCAACGCTGAACGAATCCCCATGTCCGGCATGTTAGTGGGCTTTTGAACCAAGAGAATGCGGTTCTTTTTTTGTTGTAAAACGGTCAACGCTCCTTGGTCAAATCCCGGAGCAATGACCACTTCGAAAAACAAGTTGTGCATGGATTCAGCAGTCGCGGTGTCGATGGCTTTGTTGCTGATTAAGACTCCTCCAAAAGCAGAGACAGGGTCCCCGGCTAGCGCGTCATTCCACGCATCCAAGAGTGTTTCACGCGTGGCCAATCCGCAAGCATTGTTGTGCTTCAACACGGCGAAAGTGGGGGCGTCATGTTGAAACTCTGACATCAATTGGACGGCGGCATCGACATCCAAAAGATTGTTGTAAGAAAGGGCTTTGCCATGAAGCTGATCGAATAGCTCATTCAAAGGGCCGAAAAATGTGCCGGGCTGGTGTGGGTTCTCACCATAGCGCAGCGCCGTTGATTCCAATTCAGAAAGATTCAAGTGATCCATGCCGCGACCGCCAATCATCCACTCGTGGATGCGCGTGTCGTAATGCGAACTGACGCGAAAAGCACGAGCGGCGAGCTGTTGTCGTTCTTCTCGGGTGGTCACTCCTTCGCCATTTTGCAATAAGTCCAAGAGCGGAGAATAATCCGCTTGGCTTGACACGATGACCACATCTTCGAAATTCTTCGCTGCTGCGCGAATTAGGGAAATGCCGCCGATGTCGATTTTCTCGATGATCTCCTGGTGACTGCCACCGCTCGTTACAGTTTCCTCGAATGGATACAAATCCACGATGACCAAATCGATGGATGGCAAGTTGTATTCTTCCATGTGGGCCACGTCTGGGGCGAACTCGCGACGGTTCAGGATGCCACCAAAGACTTTGGGGTGCAGGGTTTTAACGCGTCCCCCGAGAATGGATGGGTATTCTGTAATGTCCTCTACGGGGACAACGGCTGCCCCCATGGCCTCCAAGGCGACTTGCGTTCCGCCGGTAGAATACAGCGTAACGCCGAGGCGAGTCAACTCCTGGACGATGGGCTCCAAACCTTCTTTATGGTAAACAGAAATGAGAGCGGATTGGATGCGGCGCGGTGCGTTCATAGCAAGTGTGAAGTGAGAGGGAACAGAGGGAAAACTCCGGACAAAACTACAATTTCTTTTTGGCTTCTGTGCGTTCGGGATGACGTAACCTTTAGCTTTGTTGCATGCTGTGGTTGCGCCTTTTACGCGAGAGTTTCTTGTTTGCATGGTCGGCCATTTTAATGAACCGATTGCGGACGTTTTTGTCCTTGCTCGGAGTGATGGTCGGAATCTTTATGATCACGGCGGTTTTTGCCGTGGTGGATTCATTGGAAGATGGCTTGAAAAGCACCTTCAACATCTTGGACGATGACGTGCTATTCGTCCAAAAATGGCCTTGGTCTTTCGGTGAGGATTATCCTTGGTGGAAATATGTGCAACGCCGGGAGGTCAGCATTCGCGACATGGAGTCACTGGAGGAGCGCTTGCAGAAAGCAGAGACAGTCGCGTTTCAGGCGAAAGAGGGCGGGTCGATTGAAGCGGGAAATAGCCGCATGGATGGCATCGGCATTGTGGCAGTGACCGATGGTTATCCGGATGTCATTTCCATGGACATTGAGCACGGCAGGTTTTTTTCAGCCGCTGAAAGCGCTGCAGGGCAGGCGCTGGCCATCATCGGTTATGACATGGCGATGGAGCTTTTTGGCCGCCCGGATGCGCGTGGCAAGGACGTGGAGATCAAAGGCCAGTCCTTGCGTGTCATCGGTGTGTTTGCACAGCAGGGGGCGTCCATGTTGACGGATGGATTTGATCGGGCGGTGCTGGTGCCGGCGAAGTTTGGGTCGCGCATCATGAATTACTCGCAGGGCACTAGCATTATGGTCAAGCCCAAACCAGGCGTGACATCATTGGAGCTATCTGACGAATTGATTCAACAGTTCCGTTCCATTCGACGGCTGCGCCCGCGCGAAGAGGAGGACTTTTCCATCAATCAGATTGGGATGGTCACCTCCATTTTGGATGCCATTTTCGTGCAAGTGGAGTGGGGCGGTTGGTTCATCGGAATTTTTGCCATCCTTGTTGGTTGCTTTAGCATTGCCAACATCATGTTTGTGAGTGTCCGAGAACGCACACGGATTATTGGTGTTCAGAAAGCCATTGGAGCCAAATCGACGTTCATCCTCACCCAGTTTCTTTTTGAAGCCGTGGCCCTGTGCTTATTCGGGGCATTCTTTGCGTTAATCGCCATAGAGGGCATTGTGCTCCTGGTGAATGTTTTGGATGTTGGAATCGTACTCAAGGTGCGGCCTTCACGAATTGTGATTGCTCTATCTGTAGCGGTTGCCTCGGGATTGTTGGCCGGTATGGCACCAGCACAGAAGGCTGCGCGGATGGAACCGGTTGAGGCCATGCGGACCAACGCCTAAGCCCATTCATTGCGTATCTTTATTCAATGAGGCGGATCATCATAACGGGTGCTCAAGGTCAATTGGGCAAACGATTGGTTGCACAATGGGGTCAACGAATGGGAATGGAAGTGATTGGGCTGGACCGACAGGCTTTGGACATTTCGAGTAAAAAATCCATTGCAGAGGCTTTCAATCATTGGAATCCCGATGGGGTGATCAATGCCGCTGCATATACTGCAGTGGACCTGGCAGAAGATGAGCCTGAGCTCGCTTTTGCTGTGAATGCAACGGGGGCCGAAAATTTAGCTGAAGCTTGCGCAAGAAGCGGGATAGATTTCATCCATGTGAGCACCGATTATGTGTTTGATGGTCAGGCAACCCAACCTTACCAAACGGATGAGCAAACCAATCCACTGGGCGTTTATGGCACGTCCAAACTGGCTGGAGAAAAAGCGGTTGAGGCGGCCTTTCAAAACGAAAAGACACAGTCTAAATTCTGGATATTCCGTGTGGCCTGGTTGTATGATGCTGTGGGGAAGAACTTCCTGACGACCATGTTGCGTCTTGCTCAAAAGGGTCAACCATTGCGAGTGGTCGATGACCAATGGGGTTCTCCCACTGCAGCAGGACCTTTGGCAACAATGCTCATCGATTGCATCGAAAATCCAGAACGATTGGCAGCTGGAATATGGCATTATGGAACGGCAGGTCCCACCCACTGGTGCGCCTTTGCGCAAGCGATTTTTGAATTCAGGAATTTGGATATCGTAGTGCATCCCTGCAGCTCTTCGGAATATCCTACCAAGGCAACTCGGCCATCATACTCCTATTTGGACCCGAATCCGTTGATGCAGGCGTTAGGAAGAAATGCGATTCCATGGAAGGAAGAGCTCAAACAATGCCTGTTGGAACAGGCTGAAACGAATTGATTATGGATGCAATGGAATTGAAGGCTCACGCTCAAAAACGTGCAGCGCTATGGACAAAGGAGCCTTTTGATGTGGCTACGCGGGATGAGGTGGAACGGTTGATTGCGGAAGATGGGGATGCGCTTGTGGAGCATTTTTATACGGATCTGGAATTTGGAACGGGCGGTTTGCGAGGATTGATGGGCCCAGGCACCAACCGGATGAATCGTTACACTGTGGCCCAAACCACCCAAGGATTGGCCCAGTACGTCTTAGCGTCTGACGCACTGACTCCATCCGTGGCCATCGCCCATGATTCGCGCAATCGCAGTCCGGAATTTGCGAGGGTAGCGGCTGAAGTATTGGCGGGCAATGGCATTGACGTGTTTCTCTATCCAGAGTTGCGTCCCACGCCCCAACTGTCCTTTACCGTTCGAAACAAAGGGTGTACGGCGGGTATCGTGATTACGGCGAGCCACAACCCCAAAGAATACAACGGGTACAAAGTGTATTGGAGTGACGGGGGTCAAATTGTCCCTCCACACGACGCAGGCATTATTGAGGAGGTTCGCGGAGTGCAATCGATGGAGTCCGTTCGTTGGGCGGGTGATGAAGATCAGCACCGCATCCACATGTTGGATGTTGCTGATGATGCGGCTTATCTCCGAACAGTCAAGGATTTGAGTTTAGATCAGGCGCTGCGTGAGCGCGGTTCAGACATGCCTTTGGTCTTCACGCCATTGCATGGAACCGGTTCGGCTTCGGTTATTCCTGCTCTGAAAAATGCCGGTTTTCGAAATGTGCACATCGTTGAAAGTCAAAGGGAACCGAATGGCAATTTCCCGACAGTCCACAGTCCCAATCCGGAAGAGGGTGCGGCTTTAGCTGAAGCAATTGCACTAGCGAAACAAGTGGGAGCGCAATTGGTGATGGGCACGGATCCCGATGCCGATCGCGTGGGCATAGCGGTGCCAGACAACCGTGAAGCGAGCGGATACAAATTGCTCAACGGCAATGAAACGGGCGCGTTGTTGGTGCATTACGTTCTGCGAGGCCGCCAACAAGCGGGACAACTCAATACGGCGACGGATTTTGTCGCCAAGACCATCGTAACGTCCAATCTGATGTCGGACTTGGGACGAAGTTTTGGACTTCAGGTACATGAGACCTTGACGGGATTCAAATGGATCGCAGACGCCATCCGAAGAGAAGAAGGCCAGGGGCGTTTTGTCGTAGGCGGAGAGGAGAGTTATGGCTATATGATTGGTGATGCTGTCCGTGACAAGGATGCCGTTGCAGCGTCTTGCTTGTTGGCTGAAATGGCGCATGTTGCTCAGGCTTCAGGAACCGACCTGTTGGGTGAATTGGAAGCCATTCATCGGGAACACGGGCTGTATCGTGAGGCGTTGATTTCTCAAACGCGCCATGGCCGATCAGGCAAAGAAGAAATTGCGACTCAAATGGAGTCATTCCGCACAGCCCCTCCAATGGAATTAGCAGGGGAGGGCATAGTCGAATTGTGTGACTACCGCACGAGTCAGCGAACAACTTACCCCGCGGGAACCTCTGAAGCAATAGGCTTACCGGCATCCAATGTCATTCAATTCGTAACCGCAGAAGGTTCAATTGTCACCGCACGGCCGAGCGGCACAGAACCGAAAATCAAGTTTTACTTTTCTGTGCGCATGTCACCTGAGGAATTGGCGAATCATTCCAGCTATACTGAGGCACAGCAGGAATTGGATCTTCGAATCGACCGTCTCAAAGAAGCTTTAGGAATCAAAGCGTAGCATCGGCTCATCGCTTTTCCAATTGATCGACACCTTCTTGGATGGTTTCTTCCACCCGGTCTACACTGCTTTGGATGCTTTCTCTGAGTTCATCCCAGGGTGTGTCTCGACGCATTTCGGGAATAACCCATTCAATTGCGGTTTCGATATGAGGGAAAACGAGGGATTCATCAGCGGCCTTCTCGGGTAGCCATGCCCGATTCCCAAAGACAGCGTCCAAGGCGAACGTCAGGATGCTTAAGAAGCAGACCATCTGAACGGCTCCGAGTGCCATTCCGGCCAGTTTATTGACCAGTCCCAAGGCCGAGAGGTCTACGATTTTTTCGATCATTTTGGCCAGCATGTGCACGCCGATGACCACCAGAATAAACGCAAGAACGAAGGCAGTGAGAGACAATATGTTTTCAGGCCAATCCAGCTCATCGTGTAACCATTGAGCGAGGCCGTCCGAACCATGAAACCCTCCATAAATGCCCGCAACCAGGGCAATGACGGACGCGATCTTCACAATGAATCCTTTCCGGAAACCTCGCCACATAGACCACAAAAGGACCACGGTAAGGAAAATATCAATGGGTGTTGCTTCTGGCCAATCCATGCGAACAAGGTAAGGTGGGCGTGGGAGATGTTGGTACCTTTCGCACATGGAAAACACCCCATTGGATTGGATCATTCGGCCGGGCCAATCAGACGATATCCCAGCCGTTCATGCATTGATTGTGGACCTGGCGATTTACGAGCGCGCCGAATCAGAGGTGGTCACTACCGTGGATGCATTGACTGCTGACGGTTTTGGTCCCCACGCGATCTACGAACTGATTGTGGCGGAATCCGAAGGTAAAGTTGTTGGGATGGCGCTGTGGTACGTCAAGTACAGCACCTGGAAAGGAAAGTGTGGTTTCTTGGAAGACCTTATGGTCGCGGAGTCTCATCGTGGTCAAGGCATCGGCAAAGCCCTTTTTGAGGAAGTGGCACGGACCAGCGCGAATCGAGGGTATTTACGCATGGAATGGCAGGTGTTGGATTGGAATGAACCGGCCATAGGATTTTACCAACAACTTGGAGCTGAATTGGATGGCGAATGGTTCAATGGCAAATTGTCCGGCGCGGGATTGGCAGCTTACCAAACATGATCGTTGAATCGATTGAATTTGTTCTGCTTTCTGTTGAAGATGACGCATTCTGGCTTAACATTGAGTAGCCAGTGGATTGGTCTCCCTGGTGGGTAGAACATCTTGAAATCATTTGTCCTGACGGCAAATGATGAACAGATTTTAGTTCAATGCTAAGTGGAGTAGAACAGCGGTTCTGCTCCATTTTTTTTTGATGTCGAATTTGGAAAAAGAAGCCAGAAGAAATTCGGGGGCATCGCAGCGAAAACAAGGCCTAAAAAAAGCCGCAACGAGGCAGCTTTTTTTTTGAGCATTCACATGAAGTCGCTAATATTCGTCCTCGTTAAAAAAGAAGTCTTCTTTGCTCGGGTAATCCGGCCAGATGTCTTCAATGGTTTCGAAGGAGTCGCCTTCATCTTCCAATTGTTGGAGGTTTTCTACCACTTCCAATGGAGCCCCAGCTCGCATGGCGAAATCGATAAGTTCATCTTTAGTAGCCGGCCAAGGGGCATCTTCCAGATAGGAGGCGAGTTCAAGTGTCCAGTACATGAGGTTTAAGCTTCAGCGCGCAAAAATAGAAGAATCACCGTCATATGCAAGGATTTCGATGGAAACCTCGTCAAACAGTGCGCTATTTCTTTTGCAAGCGTTTAAGAAGCCGGTTCCCAGGGGATTTCATCGACCTCTAGGGCTTGGCTTAAGACGCGACTCCAAATGAAAAAGACGTCGCTGAGCCGATTGAGATAAGCCACGAGTAAAGGAGGGAGGGCCTCGACCTTTCCGAGGCCGATGACCCGTCGTTCAGCGCGACGGCATACAACCCGACAAAGGTGGGCAGAAGAGACTGCGGGATGCCCTCCGGGAATGACAAATTGCTTCAATTCAGGGAGTGTTTCTGACTGGCGGTCCATCCATGCTTCCATTTCATCCATTCGCGAGGAGGGAATCGTTGGCAAACGGACGAGCATTTCGGGGTCCGTCGTAGCGAGATGACTTCCCCAAGTGAAGAGGTCTGACTGCAGTGTCCGGAGAAGCGTGATTTGCTCAGGGGCGGAAGCTACCGCTTCATGATCGCCCAATGCACCGAGCAATGTGTTCAATTCGTCCAACGTTCCGTACGCCTCGATGCGCAAATCATCTTTCGATAGACGTTGACCTCCAAATAAGGACGTCATGCCTTCATCACCTGTTCGCGTGTATATCCGCATTTTTAATTCTTTGAGAAGACCAAACTACGAAGCAGGCGTTACACCCCTAACTTTATGCGCTCAAGAAGTCTAGATAAGAGCCCCAATGAAAAGCCCTTCCACGACCCAGGATTCCAACTCCAAGCAACGCCGATATGACGAAGCATACATGCGCATGGCTGTGGAGTGGGCACAGCTATCCCATTGCAACCGGAAGCAGGTGGGCGCTTTGATCGTGAAGGACCGGATGATCATTGCTGACGGATTCAATGGGACGCCCACGGGATTTCCCAATACCTGTGAGACGGACGCGGGAGAGACCCACTGGTATGTGTTGCATGCAGAGGCCAACGCGATCACCAAATTGGCCCGGTCCAATAACAGTGCTCAAGGAGCCACCTTGTACATCACACTTTCTCCTTGCCGAGATTGTGCCAAGCTAATTTACCAAGCAGGAATTAGTCGCGTCGTTTACAAGCGAGCTTACAAGGACACGGGAGGAATAGAATTCCTGGCCACGGCGGGAGTGCATGTGGACGCATTGGAGATGAATGCAAACGACGAAGGTTAGGAAGAAATAATGGCACTCGAATCCACCCCCATGCGATCACCGGCTCCACCTTGGCAGCCTATGGCGTTTGCCTTGGTTCTGCTTATTGGCGTTTTGATTGGAAAAACCCAAACAGGTCAACGAGACGTTGCATACAACGGTACCTCTGAACGCGGGCGTGTTGTTCACATTTTGGATCGCATTGAGCGATTGTATGTTGATGAGGTGGAACGCGATGTGTTAGAAACCATTGCAGTGGAGGCTATCTTGGATGAATTGGACCCCCACAGCATGTTTTTTAGTGCGGAGGAATTGGCCGCTATGGCAGAGCCGATGGAAGGGAATTTTGAAGGAATCGGCGTAGAGTTCATCATCCAAGAGGATACGTTGATGGTGGTGGCAGTGATCCCTGGTGGGCCCTCGGAGAGAGGGGGAATCCGTGCGGGAGACCGCATTCTGAGTGTCGATTCCGTGGCTATTTCAGGCTCGGATTTAACGAACAAAAAGGTCATGGAATGGCTCAAGGGGCCGCGAAATACGACTGTTCGTGTTGGGCTGGATCGTCCTGAAGGTTCCAATGAAGTGCTGCTACGTCGTGACCGCATCCCCATCCATAGCGTGGTGGCGTCGATTCCCCTCAATGAGCAAGTGGGGTATATCAAGGTGGTGAGATTTGCTCAAAATACAGCGGAAGAGTTTGAGGAGGCCATGCGAAAATTGGATCGTGCTGGCGTTGGAAGTGTCGTAATCGATCTCAGAGGAAATGGTGGAGGTTACTTGAATGCGGTGGTGCCCATGGTGGAATCGTTTTTACAAGAAGACCAATTGGTGGTGTACACGGAGGGTGAACATGCCTCCAAACGCACTTACGAAGCCCGTCGCAATGGTCCGTGGAAAGATTGGCCGTTGGCGGTTCTGATTGATGAATCCTCAGCGTCGGCCAGTGAGATTTTTGCGGGAGCGATTCAAGACAATGACCGCGGTTTTGTCGTTGGGCGCAGGAGCTTCGGCAAAGGGTTGGTTCAAGAAGAGTTTGATGTCGCAGGTACCGGTGCGCTGCGCTTGACAGTGGCTCGTTTTTATACGCCTTCGGGCCGGGCGATTCAAAAACCGTATGGAGGAGAAGTGGAGTATGAGGACGATTACCTCGCACGATTTGAACGGGGTGAATTGTTCCATGAGGATAGCATCGGGGTTGTGGATAGCTTGATGTACCTCACCCCGGGTGGTCGCGAAGTGTTCGGGGGCGGAGGCATTGTACCTGATTTTTTCGTGCCTTTGGATACCGCTCGCTGGACGGCATTTTTAACGGATTTGAGCTGGACAGGAATTCTTCGTGATGCCGCATTTGGATTTGTCGATGCGAACCGGTTCGAACTGGAGGCTTTCGCAACTCCCGCATTGCTGACCCTGTCCATTCAGGAGCGTGCCTTGGATCATTTACTTGCAGAAGCCGCCAGTGCAGGTTGGGAAGCACGTGGTTTGGGCCGTGCTGAACGCGATCAAATAGCGCATCGTTTTATGGCACAAGTCATCCGCAATGTCTTTGGTGAGGAGGGATACCATGCGCATCTCGCTGGTCAAGATCCGACCGTAGGCAAGGCGTTGAATTTGTTGAAACACGTTTCGCACCTTGTCGTGGTCGATGGTCGCTTAACTTTGCCTGTAAATTCGACTACATCAAACGAAAATATCTAGACCATGGCTTTTGAATTACCAGCGCTTCCTTATGCCTACGACGCACTCGAACCTCACTTGGATGCGCGTACCATGGAGATTCATCACAGCAAGCATCACGCGGGCTACACGAACAATCTCAACGCAGCTGTTGCCGGAACGGCAATGGAAGGAAAGTCCATTGAGGCTTTGTTAGCGGAACATTCGGATGTTCCTGCCGTGCGCAACAATGGCGGTGGATACTACAACCACGATCTGTTTTGGACAAGCATGTCTCCAGCAGGCGGAGGTGAGCCCTCAGGGGATTTGGCTGCTGCCATTGAGAGTGACTTGGGCGGATGGGCCGCTTTCCAAGAAGCCTTTGCGAAGGCCGCAGCAACGCGTTTTGGTTCCGGCTGGGCGTGGTTGTGTGTAAAGGATGGAAAATTGAGTGTTTGCTCTTCCGCCAACCAAGACAATTCCCTGATGCCCGGTGTGGGTTGCGGAGGAACACCCATTTTGGGGCTGGATGTTTGGGAGCACGCCTACTACCTCAACTACCAAAACCGCCGACCTGATTACATTGCTGCGTTTTTCAACGTCATCAATTGGGATACCGTGGCTGAGCGATACGCAGCTGCTCGCGGGTGAAACAGCATGTGATTATTGTTGCTGGAGGAACAGGCACGCGCATGCAGCAGCCTGTCGCCAAGCAATTCATCGAATTGAAGGGTCTGCCACTGATGTGGTGGACCCTTCGTCGATTTCGCGAAGCGCTGGGAGAAGATTTGGACGTGACTTTGGTTTTGTTTCCAGGATTATTTGCTGAATTCAAATCGCTGGAACAGAAGCATGGCCCTGCGGGGGTGCACCGCATTGTAGAAGGGGGACAGGAGCGCTGGCACTCGGTGGTCAATGGACTGCGTGTTTTGCCAGAGACCGGAATTGTAGCGGTGCATGATGCCGTCCGTCCTTTCACTTCAGTTGCGACCATCCAACGCTGTTTTGAGGCCGCGGGACATCACGGATCAGCGGTCCCTACCGTGCCGCTGAAGGACAGTGTTCGACAAATGAGCGGCGGGACTTCGGTGGCGCTTGATCGGGCTTCCCTTCGGGCTGTGCAAACACCCCAATGCTTCGATTTGAAGCGCCTGAAGGCAGCATATGCACTGGGGTTTCACGCGGAATTTACCGATGACGCCAGCGTGTATGAATTCGCCGGAAATGCGATTCATTTGGTAGAAGGCGATTTGGAGAATATCAAGGTCACGACCCCAGAAGACCTGCTCATTGCATCTGCTTTTTTAACGCGCAACGAGTAATCGGTCTGAATTTTAGTTCGCTGTGTTGGGGTGCCCCTCGGCGCTGACGGCCCTTTTGCGCATCCAGTTGATCCCGATCCAAGCAATCGGCAATGACACAGATGCGGTCAAATAGTCACTCAATTCCCATGAGCCCATGGCCACCATTTCCTCTTGAACCCATTCGGCACCAAACCAAGCAGCGAGGCAGACAGCCATGGCATTGTTGAGAAAATGAGCAACAATAGCAGGCCATAGGCTTCCGCTGTAATAGACGAGGTAACCGAGTCCTGCTCCTAAAATCATGCGGGGTAAGAACCCTTGAAATTGCAAGTGAATGGCACTAAAGAGCAACGCACTGATCCAAATGCCAACATGCGCGGATCCGGTCCAACGAGCAAAGAGCGGCTGCAACACTCCGCGAAAAGTCAACTCTTCGCAAATGGCTGGCAATATGGCCACTGCCACTAAAGTCGCAGGGAATTGCCATGCGGCATCAAAAGAAAGAAGAGAGACCGTGACATCTTGAGCCATTTTTTCGAGCGAATCGGCCTGGGTCACCCACGAAGACGGTAAAAAACCCATGCAGGCTGTATTGAGGCGATAGGTGATGTCAATGAGTGGTTGGGCACACCAAGCGAACACGGCCGCCCACAACAGCCAAAGCAGACTTCCGGGCATGCGGCCCGTTACCAAGGTTTGATTCTTGAACAAATAGCGGGCAAACAGCGCTGCGAATCCAAATGAAATGAGTTGATTGAGGCTGTTTAAAACCAAGTTGTATTCGCGCCCTCCCTCGGATTGTGGCGTGTTCATGGAGGCCATCGCTTGCGTCATCGAATCGCCGGTTGCGAGTGTCATCAGAAAGAGCCCGAGTCCAGCGGCCAAGCCCATTCCGGATAGAATGGTGCACAAAAAGAAGATGAATTGGCCAAAGGGGTGCATGGTCTGAAAAGCAGTTCGAATCATGACGTATTTTTGCAGTGAGGTTGCAAGTTCGTTGATTGCGGCATTTTGTGGATGATCTGAAGAAAAAATGATACGAATCGGAGACCTTGAAATTCCAGACTTCCCGCTGTTGTTGGCGCCCATGGAAGATGTGAGCGACCCGCCTTTTCGGGCGCTTTGCAAACAATACGGTGCGGACTTGATGTACACGGAGTTCATCAGTTCTGAGGGCCTCATTCGGGATGCCGCCAAGAGCCGCGCCAAGTTGGATATTTTCGAATATGAACGCCCCGTGGGAATTCAGATTTTCGGCAGTGAGATTGGGTCCATGCGTCAAGCTGCGGCGATCACCGAAGAGGCTCAACCTGACATCATTGACATCAATTACGGCTGTCCTGTAAAGAAGGTCGCGTGCCGGGGCGCCGGGGCGGGTATTTTGCAGGATATCCCCAAGATGGTGTCAATGACGAAGGAAATAGTGGACACGTGTACCTTGCCGGTGACGGTCAAAACCCGACTTGGCTGGGACGACCAGTCCAAGCACATTGTTGAGGTGGCAGAACGATTGCAGGATGTCGGAATTCAAGCGATTAGCATCCATGGACGCACCCGGGCTCAGATGTACAAGGGAGAGGCGGACTGGTCCTTGATTGCAGCGGTGAAGAACAACCCGCGCATGCACATCCCCGTGTTCGGCAATGGGGACATCGACTCCCCGCAAAAAGCAGTTGAGTATAAGAAGCGCTATGGAGTAGACGGCATTATGATAGGCCGAGCGAGCATTGGAGCGCCATGGATTTTTCGCGAAATCAAGCATTACATCAAAACAGGTGAGGTACTACCGCCACCAGACATGGATGAACGGGTGGCTGCTGCAAGACAGCATTTCGAAAAGAGCATTGAATGGAAAGGAGACCGGTTAGGAGTGGTAGAGATGCGCAGGCACTATGCCAATTACTTCAAAGGTCTCCGTGATTTTAAGAGCCACCGATTGGATCTGGTGACCTTGGATGCCCCCGACGACATTCGCTCCAAACTGGATGAAATAGCAGCACTGAGTTGGGAAGTCGCCCCTTGAATATTAATGCAGTAGCCGTCTCACGAGTCGCCGAACCATCCAGCCTGAACCGACCCCGCCGATTGCAATCACAATGGTAAGTGTGCCAATCACATCGGACCACTCCAATTCGACCGGGTAAGCCGGGATCACCGATCCTTGAAGTTGAACCCACTCAAAGGTTTTTTGTCCCCAAACAAGCAAAATTCCGATAACCGCCCCAACGGCGCCTCCGAGCGTGTTGATGAGCAGTCCTTGCAAAGAAAAAACGCGTTCGAGCCTTGAGTCACTGAGTCCCATAGCGTGCAATACGGCCATGTCTTCGCGTTTGTCGAGCAGTAACATGGTCAAGGAAGCCATGACATTGAATGCCGCAACGACCAGTATAAAACTGAGAATCACAAACGTGGCCCATTTCTCAGCCCGATTGGTTTGGGTAATCAGTTGGTTTTTTTCACCACGCGTTCGAATGCGAATGGCTTCAGGCGCTGAGGCGGCTGATTCCCTCATTTTTTCTGCGGCCTCTTCTTCAGAAACACCTGGCATGAGGGCCAACTCAAATCGACTGACCTCGTTCGTAAACCCGAACAAATCTTGCGCCAGCCTCAACGGGGCCAGAATGAAACGGGTGTCCAAATCGGCGTTGATTGAAAAGACATCACATCCCAAAGCTTCACGAGATTGAAAGGCACGTTCTCGATGTTTGGAAAGTTTTTTCCCGCGGATAGGAGCTTTCAGCTGAAGGAGCGCGTGTTCAGGGCCTTCATTGATTCGACCAATGCCCAACATATTCCGAACACCAATCCCGAGAGTGACACAGGGAAGACCGTGCATTTCGGGATTCCAATTCTCTGAACGGAGTGCCCGCTCTACAGGAGCGGCTTGCAACAACAAGGAGTCAAAAGCAAGCATGGTCACCACGAGTGGCGCTCCCGTGCCAAAGGCAATCACGGTCTCTTCTTCGATCACCGGCGCGAGACTTTGAAACACCGGCTCGTCACTTTCTGGCCCCCATTGTGCGATGGCCCAATCCGCGATCTCATCTGAAAGCACCGTTCCGGTTTCTGGAAGGATGGCCACCGGTGAGTCCAATGTTCCAAATAATTCTGTCACCACAGATTCGATGCCGTTGAAGGCACTCAAAATTGCAATCATTGCCGCGGTGACGGCAGCGATGACAAACATAGAAATGACGGAAATGAGGTGAGTGAGGTTCCGTGTTTTGGAACTAAGGGCGTAACGCCAGGCAAGTCTTACCGGCAGTCTCACGGTTACTTCTTCAAGGCTTCATTGATGGCCTCATAGTAATCGAGGCTATCGTCCAAGTAAAAGTTCAATTCGGGAATGATGCGAACCTGCTTCCCAATCTTATCGCTCAATGCTTTGCGGATTCTCCAGCCTTCGCTTCGAACGGCTTCCAACGCCACGTTCTTATCGGGCACAGCCATGAAGCTAACGTAGACTTTGGATAAACCCAAATCTGGCGTCATCCGCACCTTCGTGACAGAAATGAACATGCCTGCAAACCATTCTCCACTGCGTTGCTGAAAAATGGTGCTCAAATCCCTTCGGATGAGTTCGGCTACTTTTTCTTGACGGATTTCTCCCATGGGCCAAAGGTCGGAAACTCAAGACAATGCTTGACCTCCCATTCAATAAAGAAACTGGTGGTAGGGATAACGCTTCACATGGATCTCCTTGACCTTCTCATAAAGGAGGTCTTTCAGAGCATCCACCCCTGTTTTTTCAATGGCTGACAAGAAAATAACTTCGTGGCCTGCGGATTCAAATCGTTCACGGATTCCAGTGATTTGATCCAGTCGCGTGGGGCCAAAGGCTTCTTCTTCAAGGCGATCCATTTTATTGAACACGATGACTACGGGCTTGTCGTCGCTGCCGATTTCGGCGAGAGTGGTGTTCACCACATCGATCTGATCTTCAAATTGCGGGTGACTGACATCGACCACGTGCAGAAGAAGATCGCTTTCACGGGTTTCATCCAAAGTGGATTTGAAACTCTCAATGAGTTGGTGAGGCAGCTTCCGAATGAACCCAACGGTGTCGCTAAGGAGGAATGGCAGGTTTTGCAAAACCACTTTGCGGACGGTTGTGTCAAGGGTCGCGAAGAGTTTGTTCTCAGCGAAAACGTCGCTTTTCGAGAGCAGCGTCATGAGGGTACTCTTCCCCGCGTTGGTGTATCCCACTAGCGCCACTCGGACCATGGAGCCGCGATTGCCACGTTGCGTCGACATTTGCTTGTCGATGGCGAGCAATTCCTTTTTGAGTAGGGCAATGCGGTCGCGAATGATCCGTCGATCCGTTTCAATTTCCTTCTCTCCTGGGCCCTTCATGCCGATTCCTCCTTTTTGCTTCTGCAAGTGGGACCACATGTTGGTCAGACGAGGAAGCAAGTATTGGTACTGGGCGAGTTCAACTTGAGTTTTGGCGTGCGCTGTCCTTGCCCGTTGCGCGAAAATGTCCAAGATGAGGTTGGGGCGGTCCAAGATCTTCCGTTCGGGAATGACCTTCTCCAAATTCCGCATTTGGGTGGCCGTCAATTCATCGTCAAAAATGAGCATGTCAATGTCATGCTCTTCAACGTATTCCTTGATTTCTTGAGCCTTGCCTGACCCGACAAACGTCCGAATGTCCGGCTTGTCCAATCCTTGGATGAACACTCGTTTGGTAATGGCTTGTGCGGTGGAAGCAAGAAAGGCGAGCTCGTCCAAATATTCTTCAACGAGTACACGGGTCACCCGGCCTGTAACCAAGCCGACCAAGACACACGTTTCGGGTTCGAGTTGCGTGCTGATGAGTTTTTTCTCTAGCATGATTCAGTCCCGGAATTCCTCGATATAGTGTGCGATTCCTCGGATCGTGGCGGCATCCAAAATGCCTTTTTGAGGCGGCATGGTGCCTTTTCCGTAAGTGATCAGTGCGATGCGCTCCTCAAGCGTGAGTTTGGACAAAGACAAGTCAGGAGCCTTGGTTGCCATCAGCCTCCCATCCCCACCATGACAAAGAGAGCATTTCATGGTGTATGCTCGTTGAATTTGTGCATCTGAAGGAGGCTGCTTCGTCGCTGTGTTTTCAGGCACATCGGTGGGAGAACTGCATCCGATGCCAAGCAGCAATCCAGCGGTCATCAACAGGCTGATTCCAGCGTATCGTTGCTTGCTCAAAACCATCCGTAGGCTTCAAACCCTGGTCGGAAAGGCCAAGGAATGCTCGCGATGATGATGACCAAGGCTAAACCGAAGAAGAGAAATTGGCGCTTGTACTTGACAGCATCGTCCGTGGCACGTTTCACCAAACTGTGACCCAACGTGCCCAGGACGAGGGCGATGAGCATGCCGAGGAGATGTTCGACGACAAAAAACCGCATTACGGGCATGCCCATGACAGTCGAATCACCCAGCATCGAGGACCATCCTTTTCCCACGTACAAGGTCAAACCCAGCAAGAGCTGGACGTGCATGCTGATCATGGTGAACAGGCCGAGTTTGGCTTGTTTTGCCGAGAAGGCGTTGCCTTTGCTTTTTCCGATACGGGATTGAATCAAAGTCCAAACCAGCAAGAACAGTACAACCCATCGAAGGGCACTGTGGAGGTGTTGAAATCCTGTGAGCATGGTTCAAAGATAACGCCCCGAGCCTGCTGTTAGCGAGACCCGAGGCGTCAATTCTTTTGAAACGAAAAGGGTGTCAGACGACGCCTTGATCAATCATGGAGTCAGCCACCTTCACGAAGCCGGCGATGTTGGCGCCGCGCACATAATCGACATGGCCACTGGCGTCTTTTCCGTAAGCCACACATTGGCTGTGAATGTCCTTCATGATGTTGAGCAAGCGTTCATCCACTTCTGCTCTAGACCAGCTAATGCGCAAACTGTTTTGCGACATTTCCAATCCGCTCGTGGCGACACCACCCGCATTGGACGCTTTGCCTGGGGCAAACAAGACCTTGGCCTGGCCAAAGACCTCAATGGCTTCCGGAGTACTTGGCATGTTGGCACCTTCAGCAATGACAATGCAGCCGTTGTTGACCAGAGTTTGTGCTTCGTCACCGTTGAGTTCATTTTGCGTAGCACAAGGAAATGCTGCTTGACAAGCAATGCTCCAAGGACGTTGGCCTTCATGGAAGGTCGATCCTGGGAATTGGTTGGCGTACTCTTGGATGCGGCCTCTGCGATTGTTCTTTAGATCCATGATCCAGTCCAACTTCGCCTGGTCGATTCCTGCAGGATCATGAATGAACCCTTTGGAATCGGACATCGTCAGCACCTTGGCTCCCATTTGAATGCACTTTTCAGCGGCATATTGGGCCACGTTACCAGAGCCAGAAATGACAGCAGATTTGCCTTCGAAATTTTCGCCTTTCGTGGCGAGCATCTCAGCAGCGAAGTAGACGGTGCCGTAGCCGGTCGCTTCAGGTCGGATCAACGATCCTCCCCAGTTGCGGCCTTTGCCCGTAAGGACACCTGTAAACTCATTGCGCAAACGCTTGTATTGACCAAAGAGATAGCCGATTTCACGACCTCCAACGCCGATGTCTCCTGCGGGGACATCTGTGTTGGGACCAATGTGTCGAGCCAATTCCGTCATGAAGCTTTGGCAAAAGCGCATCACTTCAGCATCGGATTTGCCCTTGGGGTTGAAATCGGAACCGCCCTTACCGCCGCCCATGGGCAACGTGGTCAAACTGTTCTTGAATACTTGTTCGAATCCGAGGAACTTCAAAACACTCAACGTCACCGTTGGGTGAAACCGCAGTCCACCCTTATAGGGGCCAATTGCGGAGTTGAATTCTACCCGGTAACCGCGGTTGATTTGAACCTCGCCATCATCACGGGTCCAAGGGACTCGGAAAATGATGGTGCGCTCTGGTTCCACCATGCGCTCCAAAATGCGATGCTTCGCATACTGGGGGTGTTCAGAAATAAAGGGAATGACGGTCTCGGCGACCTCTTGAACCGCTTGAATGAACTCCGATTCATGCGGGTTTTGGGCAGTCACTTGAGCCATAAAGGCATCAATCTGCGCCTGGTGAGATTGGGACATCAACGTATCTATTAACGTTACAAGAACACAAATCTAAGTCACAAGGACAAAGTTCGACCACCATCAACCGGTAAATTGATTCCGGAGATGTAACTCGCTGAAGGCGAGGCTAAAAATGTGATTGCACGTGCGATTTCTTCGGGTTTCCCTGTCCGATTCATAGGCACGGCAGATGCCATCTGAGCGCGGATGGTCTCCTTTGATTGACCGGACTTGAGTGCTTTGGAAGAAATGATCTCATCCAGCCGGCTCGTGTCGGTTGCGCCTGGCAACACATTGTTGACCGTGATGCCATGAACGCCCACTTCGTTGGCCCATGTTTTGGCCCAACTGGCCACGGCTCCGCGGATCGTATTGCTCACGCCCAAACCGGAAAGTGGCTGCTTGACACTGGTGCTAATGACATTGATGATGCGGCCAAATCCAGCTGCTTTCATGCCGGGTAAAACAGCCTGTGCAAGCAACTGGTTGCAGATGAGGTGTTGCTCGAAGGTGCGCATGAAGGCCTCAGGAGCGGCATCAACGATTGGACCACCCGCGGGTCCTCCCGTGTTGTTGACCAAGATGTGAACCGTTTCATGGGCGACAATGGAGCCGATTTTTTCCTGAACATCAGCGGGTTGGCTGAAGTCAGCAACAGCAAACGTGTGCCTATTCGGCTCATCCAAAGTCTGAATGGCAGCTTCTAATTTTTGCGCATTGCGCGCTATGATGATAACTCGGGCTCCCAAACCAGCGAGATGCTGTGCGGTTGCCAAACCAATTCCCTGAGAAGCACCGCAGACGACGGCCGTCTTGTTCTCGAAGTTCATTGGCATCCATTGCGATGCTTGTTGACTCATTTCACGAAGGTAGCAAGGAGCACCATCTTTTGGTGTCGGTTGAACGACCGAAACGAGGCGTCATCGCTTAGAATCGCTTTACATTTGAACCACAGCAGATTCCCAGGACATGAAACGCATCGACCACATTGGCATTGCCGTTCGCAATTTGAGCGAGGCGGAAAAGGTATTTACGGATGTGCTCGGTTCGGATCCGATCAAAACGGAAACTGTAGCAGACGAGTCAGTGCGGGTGAGTTTTTTTCAGTCCGGAGAGAGCAAGGTGGAGCTTCTTGAATCGACAGATCCTGACGGTCCCATTGCTCGACACATCGCCAAACGGGGTGAAGGACTCCACCATGTGGCTTTCCATGTGGATGATTTGAATGACGAGTTGGATCGCCTCAGAAAGCTCGGTTACCGCGTTATTTCAGGCCCTAAACCGGGAGCGGATCAAAAGACGATTGCGTTTTTGCACCCAGCCGATTCCAGTAAGGTATTGGTTGAATTGTGCGCCGACCGCGTTTGAATCACGTGCCGCGAGACCAGCGCATTTTCTTGCGCATTTTGGGGTCAAAGAGATCTCTGCCAGGTTGTCCTGAAGGCGCACCAACGCAAGAGGCCGCGGGGCGCCTCTTGAGCAAATCCCATGAAATGCTGAACTGCCAAGGACGGTAGCTTCCCTCCATCCAATCCCACGCCCCTCCTCCCTGAATGGCGGTGGGCTGCAGTTGAATGAAGTCGGTGTTGATGAGCAAACGAAGAAATCGCCCCGATTGGGACCGCACGCCCAACCCCACGCCTCCTTCCAATGCCAAACGCCAAGCGGACGGTGTTGAGAGGGGAAGAAACAAGGCGGAATCTGCTCCAGAACGAACCGTCTCCAGGCCGAATTCGTAATTGTAACCCAGCCCCATGTGCGCGTCCAAGAAAAAATCTGGGATGATTTCAATGGCCCGATGCACTTGAATCGCCGTCTGCAGGGTGAACGTGGATTCCCCGTGATCCATCAAGGTGTCGAGTGTGGTCGGCAGTCCCGGACCATCTTGAGCCACGCGTCCTCGAAATTCGGAATCAACGGCATGCCGAACTCCGGCCAATTCGATGCTCCAGCGATCCCAGAGCACGGGATTTTGTACGACCCACCAATGACCGATTCCCACCATGGCCGAACCCGAGCCTTGGTGTGACCAGTTGCCGGCATGAAGAGTGTCCAATGTTCCGTCCGCATTGGCGATGAGCCATTGGCTTGATGATGTGGACGGCGCTGCATCTAGAAGGTGTCCGCCCAATTTCCAAGACCAGCCGTGCCCAAGATGGGCTTGCTCTTTCCGATCGAACAGGTCAGCGCGTTGAGCCAGCGCCTCGCTGACGATTAAGAGGGCGACACCTAACGTCTGCAGGCGCATTAGGCGAACACTTGAGATTGCTCCAAGGCCCGAATTGCGGTTTCAGCGACTTCCTCGCTATCCCAATTCTCCTGAATGTTGGGCATCGCCAAAATATCCGCCATGATGCGGTCTTGGATTTGTCCTGCAGCCAGTGCCTCTTGGTAGGGAGTCTGACTGAAGGTGACCTGGGAATAAAGAGGAAGCCAGCGACCGGGATAGGTTTTTGCCAATTTCGCTTCGATGCGTTTTTGCAATAGGAACTGGGGATCTCCGGTCTTGTCGCGCATTTCGACGTAATTCCGCAACGCGAGTTCCAAGATGGCATCGCCTGCGGGTTTTCTTGCTGCCGTATAGGAGGCAAGCGTTCGGTCCCAATCTTCTGGGGATTCCATGGCATCGAGCAATTCGCTCAAGACGCTGCAGTCTTCCATGCCGCTGTTCATTCCTTGTCCATAGAAGGGGACAATGGCGTGGGCGGCGTCGCCCATCAAGCAGACACTGTCACTGTGGTGCCAAGGAAAGCATCGGGTCATCACCAATGAACTCACAGGATTGGTGGCCCATTGTGTTGTTAAATCAGGAATCAAGGGCAGAACATCGGGGAAATTTCGCTCGAAATAGGCCAAAGCCTGCGAAGGATCCTGAAGGGCATCCAATCCATTGGCGCCTGCATACGGGGCAAACAAAGTACATGTGAATGTTCCGTCCGGATTGGGCAAGGCCATGAGCATGAACTCCCCACGAGGCCAGATATGCAGAGCGTCTTTTTGCATTTTGAACGCGCCCAGAGCATCCGGTTGCATCGCAACTTCCTTATAGCCGTGTTCCAAATAACGCTGTTCGAAATCGAATCGGTCCGTTCGGGTCAATCGATCGCGCACAGCGCTGAAAGCACCATCCGTTCCAAAAAGTCGGTCATAAGCCACCGTGATAACCTTTTTTTCAGGAGACTGCAATTCCAAGTTCTTGTGAGCCAAATCCACTCCCGTGCATTTGTGGCCGAAATGAAACTGCACGCGGTCATGGGCCTCGGCTGCTTCGACCAAGAGTCGATTCAAATTGGCACGAGAGACAGAATAGATGCATTGGGGATCTCCATGCAACCCCGGGGCATCGGGCAGACCGTATCGTTGAAAAGTCAGCGCCCCGTCAGGAGCATGCATGAGTCGTCCTTCGATGGGCAGCGAAATGTTTCTAACCGCTTTTGCGATGCCGGCTTTTTCAAGTGCCCTCCAACCCCGATCACTCAAGGCCAAGTTGATACTGCGGCCGCCCTTCACCGGGCCAATGCGCGGATCCGGTCGGCGCTCATACACATCCACGTGGTGATCGCGTTGCGCCAACATCAAGGCCCACAAACTTCCCACCAATCCAGCCCCGATGACCACCATGTGTTCAGGCCTTTGGGCGACTCTTGATGCTTCTGCCATGATTCAGATGCCTGCTTTTTCGAATGCGCTTTGGAGGTCATCGATCAAGTCTTGACCGTCTTCGACTCCCACACTGATGCGGATGAAACCATCTGAAATGCCCAGTTTTTCTCGATCTTCTAAAGGAATGCTTGCATGGGTCATGGCTGCAGGGTGCTCAATCAATGATTCCACACCACCGAGTGATTCCGCCAACGCGAACAATTCGGTCGAGGCTACCAAGCGCTTCGCTTGATCGAGGTCGTTGCTGGCGATTTCAAAGGCAATCATGCCGCCAAAATCATCCATCTGGCGTGCGGCGATTTCATGACCGGGATGGTCTTCAAATCCAGGCCAGTAGACTTTGCGAACGCCGGCATGGGCTTTGAGCCAATGGGCCACCTTGCGGCCGTTGGCACAATGTCGTTCGATGCGCAAGTGGAGCGTTTTGATGCCCCGCAAGACCAAGAACGAATCAAAAGGTTGAGCGATGGCGCCACAGTTGTTCTGAATGGTGCGCAATGCCGAGTCGATCTCAGCGTCACGTGTGATCAAAGCGCCCATGACGACGTCACTGTGTCCACCGATGTACTTCGTAACGGAGTGCATCACGATATCAGCTCCGTGAACCAAAGGACGTTGCAGCATAGGAGAGGCAAAAGTGTTGTCGACAGCAAGCCAAATTCCACGAGGTTTTGTCAAGGCCGCAATCGCCGCGATGTCCGTGATTTGCATCAATGGATTCGTTGGGCTTTCGAGCCAGACCAGCCGAGTCTTATCATTCATGGCCGCCTCCACCAATGGAGGTTGCTGCGTATCAATGAAATGGATCTTGATCCCCATCGGGGCATAATTCGTTCGCAAAAGCCGAGCCGTACCGCCGTAGAGGTCTTGGCCTGCGATGACTTCATCACCAGGCTTCAAGGTTTTCAAAATGGCATCAATGGCCGCCAATCCGGAAGCAAAGGCCAACCCATGTTCCCCATGTTCTAGCTCAGCAAGAGCCTTTTCCAACGCTGCCCGAGTAGGATTGTGACTCCGTGAATATTCCCACCCCTTGTGCACTCCAACCGCTTCTTGAACGTACGTCGAAGTTTGGAAGATGGGTGTCATGATGGCACCTGTCGATGGGTCTGGTTCTACACCGGCATGTACTGCCAAGGTGCCTTTACCGATTGCGTCGTCTTTTTTCATTTCATTCAAAGGTAAGCGGAGGAATATGGGGAGCCGAACCGTATCAATAAAACTAACTAAGAGGCTGTGGTTGATGTTCTCGAGATCCATCCAGGCAGCACCCAAGCGCCCAAGAAGAGGTATAGAAAGTAGGTGGCCAATCTCCAGATGATGGCGACGGCTGCGAGGTATCCAAATCCGACAAGATCCCCGAGAAAAGCGGGCAATGCCACTTCCGCCAATCCGGATGAGCCTGGAGTCGGGCTAATCGTCAAGGCAAGCCAAAGCACAAGTTGGCGACCAAGCACAGCGGCATGTGGAACGGACTCAATGAAGATGTATAGAATCATGTTCAAGGTCAAGAACCGGGCAGTCCAGCTGATCACCGTCGATCCGAATGCTTGAAACCAAAAAAGAAAAGAACGCTGACGCATGTTCTTAGAAGCCTCCAAAAGATCAAGACTCCATTGCCTCAAACCGGCACTCCATTTTTCAATGAGTTTCCAATTAGAGAGTCGATTCAACCAACGATGGGTGCGTTCAGGAGATTGTAAAATCCCCATGAAAATGATGCTGGTAAGCATAGCAATGAAGGCATACGCGATTCCGAAAATCCAAGGGATTGAGGCGCCGAATCCCATCCCAGCATCCGGAGGGAATACTGCGTGTCCGGCGGCGAGACTGAGCAGAATGAAAATAGGGACCGCCAACAAATAGAACAATTCATCCAACAAGGCTGTGATAAATACGGTGGCGATGCTCTGACCACCACTCATTCCGCCGCGTTTCAGAATCAAAATGGCCAACGCAGAACCACCAACTACGGAAGGGGTGAGTGCTGAAGAAAGCTCCCAGAGGATGATGTGATCAAAGGATTGTTTCCAGCTAAATTGTTTGAAAGAGAGCAGCCGGAGTCGAATGATGTAGGCGACATCACGCAACAAGATGCATCCAAAAACGGCAAGCAGCGCCCAGGATGCCCGCGCTGTCCATTCGAACGATTGGAGCAATTCACGGGAGGTGGTCGCAGTTTGCGTGGCGGGGTCGAGCACTTCCTGATCGAGACTCCACCAAAGCATAGCCAAGGCGGCCCCCGTCCCCAGAAAAACGGGAATGGCCCATTTGCGCCAATGAAAGTGGGAACGAATCGGTTGAAGCGCCGTCATGTCTCCAAGGTAATGGATGGGGTTGAAATCCGGGAGGTTTAGGCGTAAACAGCCGTTCCTTCTGTGCAATTGCGGCACATTTCAATCGTCGAACGGTCCGTGAAAATTTGCTGACGGAATGCTTGATACCCTTCAGAAAACCAAATGTCCTGAAAGCTCTGCTTTCCGATTTGCCCCATCGCATGTTCGGCATCCTTGTCAAAACAACAGGGTACCACCTTACCGTCCCAAGTCATAACACAGCCTTGCCACATTCTCCAACACTCATCGTCGAGGGCATTGCGCAGTTTCCATATTCCGCTGGACTGCCGGTCATAACGACGAAGCTTCGGGTCTTTGGTCAGAAGCGGATGCGTGTCATGCGGATCATCCAATTGCGCAGTCTTGATCACCAGCTCATCGACGCCGCTGGCCTGGGCCATCTTTCGGATCTCCGGAACTTCATGTTCGTTGGGGCCGACGACGAGAAACTGCCACACAATGTGCGGGGTTTTTTTTCCTTTTGACTGTCTTCGAGCGTCCAAAATGTTTTGCGTGCCTTCAAGCACCTTGTCCAAGCGTCCTCCGACCCGATACGAACTGTAGGTTTCTTGGGTCATCCCGTCAATGCTGATGATCAACCGATCCAAACCAGAAGCGACGATGGCTTCGGCCCGCTCGGGTCTCAAGAAATGCGCATTGGTGGAGGTGGACGTGTAGATTCCATGTTGCTTGCAAAGAGCCACGAGGTGGTCCATAGCAGGATGCAAATAGGGTTCTCCTTGGAAATAGAGGTTCGCATAAACGAGATGCCCCCCAATTTCTTGAAGCAAACGGTCCAATTGTTCGGGTTCGAGCATGCCCGTTGGACGGGAGAATGAACGCAAGCCGGAAGGGCATTCTGGACAGCGCAAGTTGCATGAGGTTGTCGGCTCAATACTGAGGCTCATGGGCATGGCACGCTGTGCGAACTGCCCGCCATTTTGCGCTTGTCGATATCCCCAATGCAAGGCCGCTAAATTCTTCAATCGCGTGGCATTCAACGGACGAATCCTAGCGAATCGATCGCTCAAAGTCCTTGTTTTATGTTGCCATCCGAGTGCCATGTTTACAAATTTAACCCTTGGCGAACGGGGAACCGAGGTCTTCCGGTCCGTCCTTCCTAATTTCGTGCGCATGATTGCCATTGGAGAAGCGTTGGTTTCAGAGGATGTGTTTGACGAGTTGTTCGTTTGCGACTTGTCCAAGTGCAAGGGAGCGTGCTGTGTCAAAGGGGAAAGTGGAGCGCCACTCGCCGAGGATGAACTGCAACGCATCGAAGATGTATACGATGTGATTCGCCCACACTTGCGGCCAGAAGCATTGGAAGTCATTGATCAAACAGGATTGTTCGTTGTGGATACAGATGGAGATGTCGTGACGCCCATCATCAACGGCAGAGAATGTGTTTACGCCACGTTTGACGACAACGGCACAGCAAAGTGTGCATTTGAACAGGCATACCAACGGGGTGAGACGGATTGGCAGAAGCCCATTTCTTGTCACCTCTACCCGGTACGACTCAAGGAGCTACAAGATTTCACGGCAGTGAATGTGCACCGGTGGGACATTTGCGAAGGCGCCCGTTCATGCGGTGCTTCAGCCAATGTGACGGTATTGGAATTTTGCAAATCGTCCTTGATTCGTCGTTTTGGCGGGGCTTGGTATGATGAAGCGGTGGCCATTTGGCAAGTCTGGAAGCAATCAGGTCGCTCAAAACGCTCGGCACAGTGAGGGCATGCAGAAGTTGGTGGATTGTCCTTTTGGCACCGCTGTGCTGGCAGGACGGGATGGCCTCAGAATTGCCGGATAGCTCATGGACCATTGAATCCTTGAATCAACTGAATTCCCGTTCTGATGAGGTGTTGATCGGTTGGGATGGCCAAGAAATTTACTTTGGACGACTGAATACGACTTCACGAAGAGAATCCGGAAAGCAGTGGTTTTTGGCGGACCGTGAGGATTTCACGGCGCAACGATTGCAAGGATGGAGTGAGTTTGATAAGCCCAGCCCAACGCAATTGATAGCCAATCGATTTCCATCTTGGGATGCGCTGGGCCCCATTCAGCACGCAACGGTTGATTCAGATCGGGGTGTCGTCGTACTCAGTGTGTGGATGGATGACGGGCAATTCGACTTGTTTATAGCGCAACGTGAAGGAGGAAATTGGTCAATTCCAAAGCCGCTAGAAGGACTCAATTCTCCCTACGACGAGGTCTTTCCGAATTTTCACGAAGGCGACTTGTTGTTTGGCTCAGATCGACCAGGGGGATTCGGAGGATTCGATGTTTACCGGTCGACGCGCCGAGAGTTGTTCGCCAAAGCCCATCCGCTGCCTGCGCCAGTGAATTCTGGTGGCGATGAATTGACAGCGGTTCCGGGAGGCACGGAGGCGGGTTCTGGTTTTTACGTTTCAGCCGTTCGCATGGGAGGACAAGGTGGAGTCGATATGTTGTGGATGGGGCCGCCTCCGCGACCTAATGCAGTCGATTCGGTGAGGTTGGGCATGGAAATCCGTTACCAACGAGAGCCGTTGTTGGATTTGGACGTGCGCATTCGTCAGCGTGGAGGGCGCCATGTCTTTTCTGGAGCATTGGACGAGCAAGGACGGGTGGAGATTGGGGCTTTGATGCTGGATGCTGCGTTGGAAGTGCGGTTTGAGGCGAACAAACGCAGAAAACGAAGCCTTCCCGAGGGAGCGGTTTGCCATGTTTATGAGCAATGCAAAGCAGAAGAGTGCTTGAATTCTCCTTGGCCAGGTTGGAAACACATGCGCAGCTACCGGCTCAGTGGAGGGGAGGCTTTTGTGTTCGATCTCTTGCCCCTGGATGCCCTCGGTGTATGGAATCGGCCCACGGACATTGATCGGAGTATCCTGAACGAAGGCTTTGGCAGTTGGTTGGGACGGTTTGAGTCCAGTCGACCTCAGTTAGCAGGGAATGATCAGCAAGAATTGATTCATTGGCTGCAGTCCTATCGTGGAATAAATGGAGAATGGCCGGAGCAACTCACACTGCTGATTGAAGGGCATGCCGATGCGAAGGGGAAGAGCGGCGCGAACGAAAACTTGTCCATGCAGCGCGCTCAGCATGTTGTGGACATTGCATTGCAATTGGGCCTCCCAATGGGGCGCATGAAGGCCAAGGGATGGGGGTCGGCATTTGCTTCAGGCAAGGATCAACAGGATCGGAAAGTCACGGTTCGTTGGGTACTTAATTGAGATCACCGTTGCATTCCACAACAAATGCCGCGGAATCTACTTCATGCAATTGAAATTCTTACTTTTGCGCCATGTTGATTACCATGCTACGAGCCAAACTTCATCGTCTGACGGTGACACAGGCCGACTTAAATTACATCGGATCCATCACCTTGGATCCGGAGCTGATTGAAGCGGGAGGCTTGTTTGATGGTGAAAAAGTGCAAATTGTCAATGTGAACAACGGAGAGCGCTTCGAAACGTACATTATCACCGGAGAGCGAAAGACAGGCCAGGTTTGCCTGAATGGTCCGGCTGCGAGACGGGTGCAGGAAGGAGACGTGATCATTGTGATTGCATACGCACACATGACGCCTGAAGAAGCAAAAACGCACCAACCAGTGCTGGTTTTCCCTGACACAGCGACCAATCGACTCAAGGCATGAATTTGAAGAAAATCCTCACATACACGTTGTTTTTGGGTGTTGGCGTGGTGCTTTTCTCATTGGCTTTTTCGCTCGTAGACGATAAGGAGGCTTTGTGGCAGGATATGCGTTCAGCTTCATGGGGTGGCATTGCCCTTTCCTTCTTGATGGGCTATTTGGCGATTGTAAGTCGGGGCATACGTTGGGGCTTGTTGCTAGAGCCATTGGGCCATCGCGCCAATGTTTTCCACAGCATTCATGCCGTCGCTTTTGCGTATTTCGCGAATACGTTTGTTCCGCGAAGTGGTGAATTGGCTCGCTGTGGTGCATTGAATCAGACGGATGACATTCCGGTAGACCAGTTGTTTGGAACGGTGATCAGCGAGCGGGTTATCGACTTGGTTTTCCTGGTTTTGCTCACCGGGATTGCAATTGTCGGTAACCTCGATGCGTTCATTGGTCTATCGGCTGATGTGGAACTCCCTTCTATCGGTGGGGCATTGCCTTATGGACTGGCGGCAATGTTTGGGATTGGAGTTGTGTATCGATACCGGGCTGCAATGGGCCAATGGCCTTTGTTTCAAAAGGCGAAATCCTTCTTAAGCGGAGTAGTTGAAGGATTGTTGAGCATTCAAAAAATGCGGCGCAAGGGCGCTTTCATTGCGCATTCCTTTTTTATCTGGTGCATGTATTTCGCGATGGCTTGGGTCATATTCAAGAGCATCGGTGCTGTGGCCGATATCACACCCATGCAAGCGATCTTCATCATGGTCGCCGGAGGATTTGGCATGGTCATACCAGCTCCGGGCGGAATCGGAGCTTACCACTGGGCGGTTATGCTGGGCTTTGCAGCCTTGGGTTATGACAAGGAATTGGGATTTGCCGTAGCGAATGTGATATGGGTAACCCAAACGCTCATGATCATGGTGACAGGAGGGGTGGCTTATTTGGCCTTGATGTGGTATCGCATTCGAAAGGATCGGATGAATACGCCCTCATTGAAGCCAAGCGAATCATGAAGTCATCCTCGGATCGACCCTCTTGGCAGTCGGATTTAAAAGTGATCCAATCTTGGCGCGAGGCCGGTGAAAAAATCGTTTTTACCAATGGTGTTTTTGACATCCTTCATGTCGGGCACGTGACCTACTTGGATGAGGCCAAAAAACGAGGCCACCGTTTGGTTCTTGGATTGAATAGCGATAGCAGTGTGCGTCGTTTGAACAAGGCTCCCAATCGCCCCATACACACGGAATTAGATCGAAAGCGGGTTTTACAAGGACTGCGTGCCGTCGATCTCGTTCTTGTTTTTGATGAGGATACCCCACTGGATTTGATTGCGAGTGTCCAGCCGGATGTCTTAGTCAAGGGCGGAGATTATGACCCGTCTTGCACTGACGCAAATGACAAATCGTACATCGTAGGATCTCAAGAGGTCATGGAGGCTGGTGGTCTTGTTGCTGTGCTCCCTTTTGTCCCAGGACATTCCACGACAGGCATTATAGAAAAAAGCCGGACTACAACGTAGCACCGGCTTTTTCTTTTGTTCAAACAGGTTGTTTCAGATTACACCGTCTCTTCTTCCATGAATTTGGTGGTGAAGTCTCCGCTTAGAAAACGGGGATGTCGCATCAACCGTTGGTGGAATGGAATGGTGGTTTTCACTCCTTCAATGATGTACTCGTCGAGCGCTCGTTGCATTTTCTTGATGGCCTCCTCACGCGTTTGCGCGACGACAATCAATTTAGCGATCATGCTGTCGTAATAAGGCGGTATCTGATAACCGGCATACACGTGGGTATCCAAACGCACGCCATGCCCTCCTGGAGCGTGGTAGACGTTGATTGTGCCAGGGCAAGGAGCGAAGTTCCGATCCGGATCTTCTGCGTTGATCCGGCATTGGATCGCGTGCATCTTCGGATAGTGGTTCTTTCCGCTGATGTTTTCCCCAGCGGCCAACTTGATTTGTTCCTTGACCAAGTCATAGCTCACCACCTCTTCAGTGATTGTGTGCTCGACTTGAATCCGGGTGTTCATTTCCATGAAGTAGAAATCCCGATTGGCATCCACTAAGAATTCAACGGTTCCAACACCCTCATACTTCACGGCTTCAGCGGCTTTGATCGCCGCGGTGCCCATGGCTTCGCGCAACTCATCGGTCATGAAAGGCGATGGCGTCTCTTCCACGAGTTTTTGGTGACGACGTTGAATGGAACAATCTCGCTCAGAGAGATGGCAGGCCTTTCCACGTTGATCAGCAGCAATTTGGATTTCGATGTGCCGGGGTTCCTGCACGAACTTTTCCATGTACATGCCATCATTGCCAAAAGCAGCACCGGCTTCCCGACGCGTCGATTCCCAGCCTTCGGCGAGACCGGCTACATCATGGCAAACTTGCATCCCTTTTCCCCCTCCACCAGCGGTGGCTTTGAGCATGACTGGATAGCCTATTTCGTGCGCGCACGAGGTGGCGTCTTCCAAGCTTTCCAAAATCCCCACATTGCCAGGAATCGTCGGAACTCCTGCTTTTTTCATGGTCTCTTTGGCCGAAGCCTTGTCTCCCATGGCATCAATCATTTCAGGGCTTGCACCGATGAATTTGATGTTGTTTTCCGCACAAATCCGCGAGAAATCTGCATTCTCAGAAAGGAAGCCGTACCCCGGGTGAATCGCATCCGCGTTGGTGATTTCGGCGGCAGCGATGATTTTTGGGATGTCCAGATAGGACTCGGCGCTCTTGGGAGGTCCGATGCATACGGCTTCATCAGCAAAGCGAACGTGCAGGCTATCAGCATCGGCAGTCGAGTAAACAGCGACTGTTTTGATGCCCATTTCCTTGCAAGTCCGAATCACGCGGAGAGCAATTTCCCCGCGGTTGGCAATCAGTATTTTCTTGAACATGGTGCTCGATATCAAGCAGGATCGACCAAAAACAATGGTTGATCGTATTCTACGGGTGAATTGTCATCGACCAAAACCTTGAGAACCTTACCTGTCATTTCGGATTCGATTTCGTTGAAGAGCTTCATCGCTTCAATCACACAAAGCACATCACCGACCTTGATGGTTTGTCCCACCTCGACGAATGCATCCTTATCAGGTGCAGAACGACGGTAGAACGTACCGATCATTGGAGATTTGATGGTGATGTAGTTTTCAGACTGCTTGTCTTCAGCACTTTGTTCTTGCGCTGCGGGAGCGGCAGAAGCAATTGGAACCGGTGGAGCCTGCATTACAGGAGCCATGGATAGAGGGAGTTGCATCACGGCCTCGGCTTGAGTAGCCTCTCCTTTGCGCTTGGGCAAGGGAGATTTGATCGTGATTTTGAAGTCCTTCTTCTCGATTTCTACCTCGGTTACACCCGCTTTGGCGATGAACTTAATGAGGTCTTGAATTTCGTTAATGGTCATTTTCAGACGATTTAAGAGACGAATTTAGGTAGGAAAAGTTGAGGAAACGCTAAAAGGGATGACCTCAATCAGCGTTGGGCGTGTCATAAGCCCAAGTGAGATATACAGCACCCCATGTAAATCCACCTCCAAAGGCGGCAAGGATGATGTTGTCACCTTTTTTGAATTGGCTTTCCCAGTCGCGGATGCACAATGGAATTGTGGCCGCTGTTGTGTTCCCGTATTTTTGGATGTTAATGGTCACCTTCTCGCGAGGCAAGCCCATTCGGCGCTGCGTAGCATCGATGATCCTCAAGTTGGCTTGGTGGGGAATCAACCAGGCCACATCTTCAGGCGCGAGGTGATTGCGCTGCATGATGTCATAGCTGACATCGGCCATTCCTTTGACGGCTGCCTTGAAAACAGGCTGGCCATCCTGGTAGATCACATGTTCTTTGGCGTCAACCGTAGCATGGGTGGGTGGGTAGAGTGAACCTCCTGCTTTTTGACGCAACATTTGAGCTCCCGTGCCATCCACGTGCAGTTTGTGGTCGATGACCCCATGGGTTTCTGACGGTTCGAGTAGGACGGCTGCAGCTCCATCGCCAAACAAGATGCAGGTCGTGCGATCCGTGTAATCCATGATGGAGCTCATTTTATCAGCTCCTACGACGATGACTTTTTTGTAGCGACCTGTTTCCACAAACTGAGCGCCTGTGGTCAAAGCAAAAATGAAGCCTGAACACGCTGCGCTCAAGTCGTATCCCCAAGAATTGGTGGCACCCACTTTATCCGCAATGAGATTGGCAGTGGCAGGAAAGTGCATGTCTGCTGTCACGGTCGCCACAATGATCAAGTCGATTTCTGTGGCTTCAATGCCGCGTTTGCGCAGCAACTCCTTGACTGCTTCAGCTCCCATATCTGAAGTAGCGAGATTGGGGTCTTTTAGGATGCGACGCTCTTCAATCCCGGTGCGGGAACGAATCCATTCGTCGGTTGTATCGACCATGGTCTCAAGGTCGGCATTGGTCAATTTGTCTTCTGGCAAATACCCGGCAACGGCAGTTATCGCAGCATGCATGTTGGTCAGTTTCGTAATGGAAATAGCAAGTAAAGATAGAATGTGACGCGATGTGCGAAACAACAAGTTTTCCTATGCTCACGCACGGCATTGTGGAATGAAATAAGTCCTCAAGAAAAAAGGGAAGCAGATGCTTCCCTTTTTCAAGCGCCCGAGCGCTATTACATTCAATCTCAATGAGGTCAGGCTTCCGCCTTTTCCATTACGATTTTTCCTTTGTAATACAGTTTGCCTTCATGCCAGTGGGCACGATGAAACAAATGGGGTTGTCCAGTGGTAGGACATGTGGCCACAGTTGGCGCGGTCAATGAATCGTGCGTTCGTCGCTTCCGAGTCCGTGCCTTACTTTGGCGTCTTTTAGGATGTGCCATGAGAAATGGTTATTTCAAGTCTTTCAATGCGTTCCAACGAGGATCAATTGCATCGTTTCCATCATCATTTCCTTTTTCATCTTTCCGACTTGATTGAATTAAATGATCAACCATGGTCGGGTCACAGTCATCATCTGATGGGTGAACTCGTCTGAAAGGCAAGCACAAATGGATCCATTCAAAAACCGGTTGCGCAAGGTTTAATTCGTGCAATTCCGGCCCCAAGGTCCAAATGTCATTCTCCAAATCGGTTTGCCCTCCAAGGTGAACGATCAAGCGCTCTTGAAAAGTCAAGGGCAATTGAAGATTCGAAAGGCAACGATCGCAAGGGAGTTGGCAATGTCCTCGAAAACTCACGTGGCAATCCAATCCGTTGCCCAGTTTGTCCAGTAAAACATCAACAATCCCCTCGGCTTCGGAGATTTCTGAAAAAGGAAAAGAATCAAAGAACGAGGCATCCACCTCCATCTGAAACTCGTGTTTTCCAGGCTTCAATCCTACGAAGGGTATTCGAAAAGGTGCCAAGTGGTCCACGGGACTCCGGATTTTGGGGAGTGCAAAGGTACGTTGAACAAGTCGATTCAGCAAATTCTACGATGCAATCGATTTGAGCCGATCAAATTGCACAAGTACTTAGCGGCGGTCCCGGTCGTCCTCGCGGCGAACGTTGGTCTGAATCGGGAGTGGATTTGCTCCGTATGACCTGAATTCTTGCCGGTTGCTCCGGATGTCACGAGCCAGGAATATTGCTTCGCGCGTCGAATCTCCTGAGGCCAATCCTTTGCCAGCGATGTCAAACCCAGTGCCATGATCAGGACTTGTTCGTACGACCGGAAGGCCTGCGGTGTAGTTCACACCGTGTCCAAAACTCATGGCCTTGAACGGGGCAAGCCCCTGGTCGTGATACATCGCTAAGACGCCGTCGAATTGTCGGTGTGCTCCCGAGCCGAAAAATCCATCGGCGGCATAAGGACCCAAGACCAGTTTTCCCGATTCAGACAATTTCTTCACCGCAGGCGAAATAATCTGACTTTCCTCATCTCCCATGAGGCCGTTGTCGCTCGCGTGGGGGTTCAGTCCAAGAATAGCAATTCGTGGATTCGGGATGCCGAAGTCTTTGAGCAACGCATCGTGCATGAGCTGGGCTTTGCGCACAATCAAATCGCTTTTCAAAGCAGTAGAAACATCTTTGAGAGCAATGTGCCCCGTGCAAATGCCTACCCGTAAATCGCCAGCTACGAGCAACATCAGAACCTCGTCTACGTTGGCCATGTTGGCCAAATATTCCGTGTGACCTGGAAATTGAAATGCGCTTTTGCGCATCGCCTCCTTGTGAATGGGCGCTGTAACCAAGACTTCCACTTTTGTAGCGGCCAAGTCTTGGACAACGCGTTCCAAAGATGTCATGGCGAATCCACCAGCCTCAGCGGTGACATTTCCCCAGTCGAGCGGCCAAGGCTCTTCTTGAATGGAAATGAGGTTGAGCTGATTCTCTTTCGCTGCTTCTGCGTTTTCGATGACGGCCCACTTCAGGGAGTCTTTGAGCCCCGTAATCTCAAGGGCGACCTCCACCAAGTTGCTTGTCGCGTACAGAATAGGGGTTGCTTCGAGAAACATTCGACTGTCTTCGAAGGTCCGCACGATGGCTTCAATTCCGATGCCATTGGGATCGCCGGCGCTAAATCCGACGAGCGTTGGGTTTTTTTTAGATACCATTTGCAAGGGCAAAGGTAACGGATGCTTCGCATGTCCTAACTTGCAAGAGCGGATGCATTTTGCAAGAATTCACATCGGATGGGCGTCGTTGAGCTGGTTGCAGCTGCGGTGGACTTTATTGCTTTTTGCAATAGGGGTGGCGTGGTCTGCTCAAGCAACGCACAATCGCGCGGGTGAAATCACCTATACGCATGTTGAAGGGCTGACGTATGAAATTCTCATCACAACGTACACGAAAACGGATGCGATAGCAGACAGGCCATGGTTGTACCTGTATTGGGGGGATGAAAACGGCGCTCCCTTAGATAGCTTGGAGCGGGAGACAGAGCAGGTGCTAGACAACGATGTTCAAATCAATCTATACCGGGGACTGCATACCTATGGCGGTCCAGGCGTTTTTGAAGTGTTGGTTGAAGACCCCAATCGCAACGATGGTGTCTTGAATATCCCGGGGTCTGTCGATGTGCCTTTTTCCATTCGGACGCTTTTGATCATCGATCCCCAAGCCGGGCATAACAATTCAGTGCAGCTGCTCAATCCAGCGCAACAAAACGCTTGTCTTTTCCAGCCATGGATCCACAATCCAGGGGCACATGATCCTGACGGAGACATCTTGAGCTACGACCTCATAGCATGTCGAGGTTTCGATAGCGAGCCCATTCCCAATTATGTATTGCCTGATGCCGTTAGTGCAGCGGATGATGTCTTCAGTATTGATCCCGAGTATGGAGATTTGACATGGGAAACGCCGCAAATAGCAGGCGAATACAACGTGGCCATCCGCATCCGGGAATGGCGAGAAGTCAATGGCGAGCTGATCATGGTGGGTGAAGTGGTGCGTGACATGCAGATTTCCGTGCAAGTCTGCCAGAATCAACCGCCACAATTGGAAGAAGTAGCGGACACCTGTGTGATTGCAGGATCTTTTTTGACCCTGTTGTTCAGCGCGGAAGACCCTGATGGTGATTTGTTGAATTTGGATGCCATCGGAGCGCCGTTAACACAAGTGGTGAATCCCGGTATTTTTAGTGATTTGGGTGCCGGAATTGGCCAATTGGTGTGGTCTCCTGAATGTGAGGAAGTAAGAGAGGAGCCTTACCAATTGATTGTGCGTGCGGAGGACAATGACAACCAAGTTCCTTTGATGGATTTGGAGACGTTTCAAATTCGCATCATCGCCCCGGCCGTAGAGATTCAAGAGGCCTTGCCCGTTGGCAACGGCGTGATCTTGGAATGGAGTCCACACTCCTGTTTGGAAGCCCTCCCTGAATGGAAAGTGGAGCAAGGCGTCTATCATGTTTACCGCAGAATTGATTCGTTGGATTGGAATCCGGGTGCCTGCGAAACGGGAATTCCAGAGGACCTGGGTTTTGAGCTGATTGCACAAGTTGAGGGGTTGAGCAATACAATTTGGGTTGATTCGTCAACGCTATCCTTCGGTGCAACGTATTGTTATCGCATTGTGACCGAATGGCCGGGGAGTGGGGAATCGTTGTCCAGTGACGCGGTGTGTGCAACAATCGCCAAGGATGTCCCTGTAATGACCAACGTTTCGGTGCTGACAACCGATGCTCAGAGCGGAAGCATTGAGCTGGGTTGGTCGCCTCCAACGGATGCCGATACCGTGGTCTTCCCGGGGCCTTATTTTTACGAAATCCTCGGGCGTTCTAGTGGCGACGGCAACGAGCTGCTGCTCCACCAAACCAATGCGGGCCCGTTTGTGGCATCGCCCGACACGGTTTGGACGCACGATTTGATGGATTCAGAATCGTCGTCCTGGACATACCGCGTGCGGAGTGTTAGCGCAGCCGGTGAAATCGGAGTTTCGACACCGGCGTCATCCCCTTGGCTCACTTTGGAATCCAATGACAACCAACTCACGTTGCGAATTGAAACCACCGTGCCTTGGAACAATGACGTGTATCGGGTTTACAGAGCGGACGCCACAGGAGAATTCCAGTGGATTGGGGACAGCAATGAGAACATCTATGTGGACTCAGGACTCGTCAACAATGTGAATCAGTGTTATCGTGTTGAAACGCTCGGAGGATATGATGGCGAGGGGATTCCACAGACCCTCTACAATTGGAGTCAAGAGGCCTGCGGTCAACCGTTTGATTTGACACCGCCGTGCGCGCCCGTATTCACTCTGGAAGCAAATTGCGAGGACGAGGTCAATTTGCTTTCATGGATGGATGTGGACGGATGCGCTGATGATGTGCAGGGCTATGTGTTGTATTGGGCCCCCACGCTATCTGACAGTTTGAAGCCTTATCAAGCATGGGATGATCCTGAAATGAGTGGATTCTTGTGGAATGAACAGGGTGAATTGGGAACCATAGCAGGTTGTTTTGCTATGACAGCAGTGGACAGTTTGCTTCCTGGCCCGGATGGCACGTTACGACGAAACGAAAGTGAACTGAGTGAGGTGTTCTGTGTGGACAATTGCCCGTTTTATTTCCTTCCCAATGTCTTCAGTCCCAATGATGATGGCATGAATGATACGTTTCAAGCCTTCCCTTGGAAATTCATTGACCATGTGGACGTCCGGATTTACAATCGGTTGGGAGAAGAAGTCTTCCAGACTGACAACCCTGCCGTCAACTGGAACGGGGAGCACCAAGCAGCAGGATCTTCATCGACCGACCGTGCAGCGGACGCAGTCTATTTTTATTCGGCCCGGGTCTTCACTATCCGATTGACAGGGTTGGTCGAAGAACATTTTTCTGGTGAACTTCATTTGATGCAAGGTGTTTCTCCTTTAGTAGAATAAAATCAAGCGATGTTTACAGGAATCATAGAAGGGATGGGGCGATTGGAACACATTGCACACGAAGGAACCAATGTTCACTTTACCCTGAGTGCGCCTTTTGTGGATGAATTGCACATTGATCAAAGTGTCGCCCACGATGGTGTGTGCTTAACAGTGGTGCAGTTGGATGCGGGACGGTACACGGTGACGGCGATTGAAGAAACGTTGCAGCGAACGAATTTGAAGGGATGGGCCATTGGAGGCGAAGTCAACCTTGAGCGGTGCACGCGCGTTGGAGATCGGTTGGACGGTCACATTGTTCAGGGCCATGTGGACACGACGGCAACACTGGAGTCCGTGACGGATTTGAAGGGCAGTTGGAAGCTCTCGTTTCGACATGAGCAGTCTCCAGAATTCATGACGGTTCCCAAAGGATCCATTACCATCAATGGTATCAGCCTCACGGTGGTTGATTCCTCTGTAGATGGATTCAGCGTTGCAATCATCCCCTATACCTGGGAGCACACCAATCTGGGAACGTTGAAGTCGGGGAGCACAGTCAACATTGAGTTTGACATCGTCGGGAAATACGTCGCCCGCATGTGGAGTCAAGCTCAGTCCGGTTCGGACGTGGCTTGAGGCTGCTGGCGAAGCTCGAAATTCTGTCCTAAGTAAACCCTTCGTACCTGCTCGTCGGATGCCAATTCCTCTGCCGTTCCATGTTTGAGGATGCGGCCTTCAAACAGCAAATAAGCGCGGTCGGTGATGTGCAAGGTTTCTTGGACATTGTGATCCGTGATCAGGATCCCGATGTTTTTGGATCGCAACTGATTCACAATGCGCTGGATGTCCTCCACGGCAATGGGGTCGACTCCGGCGAATGGTTCATCCAGTAAAATGAATTTTGGATCGGTCGCGAGTGCGCGTGCAATTTCTGTCCGCCTCCTCTCTCCACCGCTGAGAACGTCTCCGCGGGATTTCCGCACTTTTTCCAAACCGAATTCGGAGAGCAAAGACTCCAATTTGTCCTTTTGTTCTTGAATGGTGAGCGGCTGCAATTCAAGAATAGCAGCGATGTTGTCCTCGACACTCAATTTCCGAAAGACGGAAGCTTCTTGTGGCAAATACCCCAATCCCAAACGGCTTCTCTGGTACATGGGCATGGACGTGATTTCCTGGTCATCCAGAAAGACCTGTCCGGCATCCGCCTGCACCAATCCCACCACTGTATAAAAGCTCGTCGTCTTTCCAGCGCCATTGGGGCCGAGTAATCCCACCACCTCACCTTGCGTTACTTCCAACGAAACGCCATCCACGACCCGACGCTGGCCATATTGCTTGACGAGCCCGCGGGCGTGCAATCTCATAGGTTTCTGAACAGAATCATCCATGGAGCAAAGGTAGTGGGGTGTTGCGCATCGCGCTTTGTTCAAATTTCTGCTGCAAATCCTATCCGTATTCCCCAGCTGTTTTCAGACCCCAACTCTAGATCGGTTCGCCACACAGCGTCAACGCGCAGAAAGCGTAAAATATTTTCTAAGCCAACAGAGCATTCGGTGTATGCTGCGTTCATGCCCGTTGTTTCCGGGCGAATGGCCACCAAGTCCTCATGCTTCGAATCCCAAGTTCCCAAGATCGACTTGACTCCGATCACTTCCCGCAATCCGATTCTCCGAAGGAGCGGTATGTGATTCAAAACGAACCCTTCGAAATGCCATTCGACAGATGCCTTCACCCACCGGTCGGTCACAAACTCCAATGGTTTTAGGAGATTGAAGGACTCCGGGGTCATAAAGTACGTGCCACTGGAAGAAACCACTTCCATCAACGGGTAGGGAGCAGACCCCCAATAAGTCCCGCCTTGGGCAAGCCATTCGATGCGCCCCATTAAACCAATCCGAACGACATCTTCAGCGTCCAAGGTGCTTCGGATGTACTGGTATTGTGAGCCCAAAACCCCGGGCATTCCCCAGGTCATTGTGCCGGTGAGAATGGGCCATTCCGTTCCCAAGCTGATGCGTTCAAATTCGCCGCTTACGAAACGCTCTTGGAATGCATACCTCAAGACTCCTGTCAATTCGGTCGTAATCAATTGGTCCAAGGAAGAGCCGTCCGTGGGGTCCTTGAAATCCCAATCGCCAACGGTAGCAACCCGGCGATGTCGCCACTCCAAGAACCCGCTGAACCCCTTGCCAAATGAATGCAGAATGCTCACTTCCGCGCGGACAACTTCAGAAAGCGGAACGACCGAATCCGTCCGCAGCAGAGACGTAAAGACCTCTCCCTGATCGAGCAAGCCGTTCATGCCGAACTGTTCGACATCGCGTTTGATTTCAAAATACGCCTCCGTACGGGGTGACTTGCGCAGAATAAACCGGGTGTTCAATCCCGCTTTCCACCGCTGGTCCAATGTGCCATAAGCAGCGAAAATGCCCGGCATAAATCGGGTGCTGAAATCATTGGATGTCCGAAGGTCTAAACGAAAGCGGTTGCCTTCAGTCGGGTTCTGTGTGAATGCAGACCACCACGCACCCCACTCCACCGGTCCTGTTGTCACATAGCCCGTTGCTCCGAGATAGCCGAGCTTTCGCACCCAACGGTATGCGGGCATGTTTTGGATGGAGTCCACCATTTCATACACCCTTTGTTCTCTCGAAAGCAGAGGTTCGGTTCGCAATTGAGACCATTGCGCTTCATTCAAACCTTGTGAATTGACCGCAAACACCATATCACGTCCACCGGTCCAAACGGTATCGGGCCAAGCGTCTGACCAGGCACTCTCGCTAAAATCAATTGAGCGCCGGAGATAGGCACCAATGGCACGATCTGAGATGCTCATGTCAATGAGCATGGATTCGTGCTCCATCATCCAAGCTACGGTCGTGTCGGTATCCTTTTTGACGGGGTGAAAGTCCTGCTCCCAGCTTAAGGATCGCACATAATTGACATTCGCTGATTGACTGAGTTGGCCTTCAACGCGGGTTAAGGCAAGGCTTAAAGTGTCGATCCACATTTCTCCCTCAAAGGTCAATTCCCCTTTGCGTCGGGGTACAAAAGCGAGGTGAATTGATGGTCGACCTCTCATGTTCAAGGTGTCGAGAATGTAGTAGCGATAATGGGCTGTTCCGCGGTCGTGCAAAGGCGATGTAAACGCCCGATTCAAGACCAACAATCGATTTTGGTAGAGGTTGATTTCGGGGAAACGGGCATTCATCTCGGAAGGATTGTCACCACCGGTGATCCTTCCACTCATTTGAGCTGCTTCGATGACCGTTTGTTTGCGCGATGGATTGCGAGCGCTGCGCACCGTTCCGATGGATTCGCCAATCATGAGCGGCAGTGCGGTTCGGACTTCGGAGCTGTCGACGTAATTGAAAATCCATGAAAATGGGCCCCACAACCAATTCTCCGTCTGGCTTGGGCTGATGTCATTCACGTCCAATTCAATTCGGGTATAGGCTTTTTGTTTTGAGGCTGGAAGCTGGGCAGGGTCGTTTAAGTTTTTGGCGTCCAGAACCCGTTCCATGAAGGGTTTGGCTGGGTTCACCGCGTCAGGATCGGGTCGAACTTCCGCCTCGATCAACTCAATTTGGCGCGGCTCCAAGGCAATGTTCCATTGCTGGGCAATGCCTCGCGTAATGTTCACTGACTGGCTCGCATATCCGAGGAAACTAACGATCAGCATCCCGGGGCGCCGGGCTGTTTTGAGAGAATACGCTCCGTTTTCATTGGTTGAGGTCCCTTCTCCTGTGGCAGTGAATGAAACATTGACATAAGGCAAGGATTTGCCGCTACTTGCGTCAAAAACACGGCCTTCTACCTCCGTAATCTGCATTCGGCCGATGGGCATAAAGCAACCCATGAAGAGCAGCGTAAGGGCAGGCAGGAAATAGTTCATGGGGTCAGGACCGATCCTCATTGCGCTTGACGACCCGTCGTGATATGACAATGCTCAATTCGTACAAAACCAAAACAGGGAGAGCAACGAGAATTTGGCTGGTCAAATCCGGAGGGGTGATCACCGCAGCAATAACCAGGATGGCAACGAGCGCATGCTTTCTGTAGGACTTGAGAATTTCAGGGGTAACGAGGCCTGCGCGACTCAAGAAGTACACCACAACGGGAAGCTGAAAAATCAATCCAGCAGCCAATGTGATCGAAGCGATGGTCTTCATGTAGGACATGACAGAAATCCGGGCTTCGACATCTCCTAGTTCATAGTTGCCAAGGAATTGCAGAGAGAGCGGTGCGATTACCCAGTAGCCAAAGGCCACTCCGGTGAAAAACAAAAGAGAAGAGCTCAAGCCAATGCCGCTAGCGGCTTTGACTTCGGTGTTCTTCAGAGCAGGACGGACAAATAGCCAGCCTTGCCAAAAGACCAGCGGGAATGCGAGAATAAACCCGCCAATCGCAGAAACTAAAATGTGCGTGGTGAAATTCCCGAGCATCGTGGTGTTGATCAGCTCGTATCGGATTTCCTGAACACAAAGCGCTTCGCCGGCTCCAATCATTTCAGACAACCAGCACCATGCGCGGAAACTAGCAAAGTCGATTCGCCTCGGGCCAAAAAGCACGGTTTCAAAAAGCCATGACTTGCAGATAAACAGCGTGATCCCTGCAGTCAAAATGAAGGCCGCTGACCAGAACAATCGTTTGCGCAATTCTTCCAGATGATCCAAAAAGCCCATTTCGGCTTCCTCTGCTTTATGGTCTGAAGGTTGATCCAATGCCATGGTGCATGTTCTCAGATTAATAGATCCCCTCCTTCAGGATGTCATGCAAATGGACCATTCCGCGGTAATGTCCGTCCTCGACGACCAGTATTTGCGTAATCGATGAGGACTCCATGAGCTGGAATGCTTCCACTGCCAATTGACTGACATCCATTGCCTTGGGGGATTTGGACATGATGTCGCGTGCGGTGGTCTCTGGGGAAAATTTGTTTTCTATCGCCCGGCGAATGTCACCATCGGTAATGATGCCCACCAAATCAGGCCCCTCCATCACGGCCGTCGCTCCGCACCGACCGGCGCTCATTTCCAAAACGGTGTCCTGGAACGAAGTCGTGACTTCTACCAGCGGTCTGCGGTCATTCGAGATGAGATCGGCCAATCGAACGTACAATCGTTTTCCAAGGGCTCCGCCCGGATGAACTTGTGCGAAATCTTCCCCTCGAAAGCCGCGAGCCTCCATGAGGCAGGTGGCCAGGGCATCCCCCAATGCCATTTGCGCAGTTGTACTAGAAGTGGGAGCCAAATCAAGAGGGCAGGCCTCTTTTTCAACCGACGCGTTGAGAACCCAACGACTCTCGTTTGCCAAATGCGAATCGAGATTGCCGACCATGCCAATGAGAGGAACACCCAAGCTGCGAATCAAGGGCGTCAACGCTTTGATCTCTGGAGAGTTGCCGCTTTTTGATATGCAAAGCACGACGTCTTCTTTTTGAACAAGACCCAAATCGCCATGAATGGCATCAGCGGCATGCATGAATATGGATGGGGTTCCCGTTGAATTGAATGTGGCAACGAGCTTCTGAGCAATGATGCCACTTTTGCCAATTCCCGTAATAATCACTCTTCCGGAGAGTTGCAGCAGATGCGATACCACAGACTCGAAATTTTCATCAAGCTGCGTCACCAAGTTTTTTACGGCATCGCTCTCGAGTTCAAGCGTGAGACGCGCCCGCTCAAGAGTCGAGAGTTTTTTAGATAGCGTATTCAAAATTCTAGGATTCAGGCATGAAGTTGACGTCGAGTTCGGCAAGAAAAGCTGTATCTTTCAGTAGCGCAAAGCTAAAACTTCGCCCGGTGAAAGCCGGCACCAAATGTCTGATTGATGAATACAGCGGAATTGACGCCTTTAAAGGCGCTCAGCCGGTTCTTTGGATTTAATGAATTCAAAGGTGAGCAAGAAGAGGTCGTGGAATGCGTTCTGCGCGGCCAAGACTCTTTTGTGATCATGCCTACGGGTGGTGGCAAATCGCTATGCTATCAACTTCCAGCGCTCATGCTTGAAGGAACGGCCATCGTCGTTTCTCCTCTAATCGCTTTGATGAAGAATCAGGTGGACGCAATTCGCGGTCACCACGAGAAGGACTCGATTGCTCACTTTTTGAACTCCAGCCTATCCAAAGCAGATGCCTTGCAGGTGCGAGAAGATGTGTCCACAGGATTGACCAAGTTGTTGTATGTGGCTCCTGAGAGCTTGACCAAAGAGGACAATATTAATTTCCTGAAGAGCATTCGGATCAGTTTTGTAGCCGTTGATGAGGCGCATTGCATTTCAGAATGGGGACATGATTTCCGTCCGGAATACAGGCGGATTCGGGCCATTGTGAAGCAGATTGCGAATGTTCCGATCATCGCCCTCACCGCCACGGCCACGCCGAAGGTGCAAACGGATATTCAGAAGAATTTGGAAATGAAGGATGCGATGCTTTTCAAAGCGTCCTTCAATCGAGACAACCTGTTTTATGAAGTGCGCGCCAAAAAGGACGCCATGAAACAGATTGTGCGTCATGCCAAAAAGCACGCGGGGAAAAGCGGAATCATTTATTGTTTGAGCCGCAAGAAAGTAGAAGAGATTGCAGAACTCTTGCAAGTCAATGGGATCAAAGCCTTAGGGTATCACGCGGGCATGGACGCCCACCAACGGAGCAGCATTCAGGATCAATTTTTGATGCAGGATGTAGATATCATCGTGGCTACCATTGCGTTCGGTATGGGGATTGATAAGCCTGATGTTCGGTTCGTGATCCACTACGATATGCCCAAGTCATTGGAAAGCTATTACCAGGAAACGGGCAGGGCAGGCAGGGATGGAGGCGAAGGACATTGCATCGCCTTTTACTCGCATCGGGATATTGAAAAACTCGAGAAGTTCTTGCAAGGAAAGCCTTTGGCGGAGCAAGAAATTGGGCACCAGTTGTTACAAGAGGTTATGGCTTACGCTGAAACCTCGATGTCTCGCAGAAAGTTTTTGCTCCATTATTTCGGAGAAGAATACGACGAGCTCAATGGTCCCGGCGCGATGAATTGTGACAACATGACCAATCCTCCAAAAATGCGGGATGGTCAGGAGGAGGTTCATTTGATTTTGAGTTTGATTCTAGAGCACAAGCAGAATTTTCGCTCCCCGTTCATTACGGGTGTATTGTGTGGTGAAGAAAACCGTGAAATTCAGGATTACAAGGGCACGGAGAGTTCCTTCTGGAAGCGTGGTGAGGATCATAAACCGCGGCATTGGAATGGAATCATTCGACAGATGTTGGTTCTTGGTCTTATCCGAAAGGAAATCGAAACCTACGGGACTTTGAAGATTACGGACCGCGGAATGAACTTTTTGACCAATCCAAAACCTGTTCTTGTCGCCAAAGAACGCGATTTGTCGGATGTTGACTTTATGGATTCGATGAGCCAAACTCGTTCGGGAGAAGGCGGTGCGTTGGATGATAAACTCAAGTCACTTCTAACCAATCTAAGGAAGGAGCTGGCAGATCAGGAATCTCTTCCGCCTTATGTGATTTTTCAGGATATCTCATTGGATGAGATGGCGATTCATTACCCGATGACTGAGGATGAGTTGCTTCGTATTTCCGGCGTTGGAACCGGGAAGGCCAAGAAATACGGGGGACCGTTTTTGGAGTTGATTCAAGGGTATGTTGAAGAGGAGGGAATAGAACGAGACTCAGACTTGCTGGTTCGGTCGTCCTCGAGTCGTTCTTCTAACAAAGTTCATATCATCCAGCGAATTGACCGAAAGATTGATTTAGGTGACATCGCACGGGATCTCAATATGAGTCGTTCGGACTTGATGAATGAAATTGAAGGGATTGTTTCGGCTGGAACCCGCGTCAATCTGGATTACATCCTAGACAATACGTTGGACGAAGACAGCATAGCAGAGCTGTTTGATTTCCTCAAGGATTCAGAACATGAAGGAGTCGACGCCCTGGTCGAAGAATATGGCGATGTCTATAGTGAGGAAGAAATGCGATTGGCGCGCATTAAGTTCTTGAGCGAATTTGCTAACTGAGCAGACTTAGCTGCCGGTATTGTTGAGCTCGATGATGGACTGAATGGCCATCCTCAGTGCGGCGACTACCATGAAAACCGAGAAAATTAACCGCACGATAGAAGCGTTGATTTTCAAGGACCATCGACTCCCTAGCCAAGCGCCAAGAATAAAAGTCACCGCAAGTAAAAGCGCATAATTGAGATTGATTTCACCCGCCTTGGCGTAATTCATTACCCCGAGGATTCCAATGGGAGGAAGCATCATGGCCAATGAGGTTCCTTGCGCCATATGTTGCGTAAGCCCGAGCCCCATGACCAAGGCCGGAACAATGATCATGCCACCACCAATGCCGACAAAGCCTGCCGCTATGCCTGCAATCAATCCAATAGCCAATAAGAGAAGTGCGGTACTAATGTCCATTTGAGAGCTGTTTAAAAGTCCAAGTTCAGGGAGAGGGCAAACAAGCGCTCTTGCCATCGTCCATCATCAACACCCCAGCACCAGTCGGCACGAACCCAGTAACCGAATAGATAGGAACGCAAACCGAATCCCGTTCCCCAAATAAGGGGTTCTCGGTTGTTGTCAATGGTCAGGGTGATGGGATTTTGTGTGACGGTAATTTGGTTGAACGTATTGTCGTCATCGTAGGGATGCTTGCCATTCCAGGCTGATCCGAGATCGGCGAATCCTACGAATTGCAGATGTTCCAGCAAATCGGAACCGGCGGCACGGCTCGAGAGTGTAGACCAAAACGGAATTCGGACTTCAGCATTGATCAACGCCATGTTGGAGCCATTCCGTGTGTTTTGCGTGAAGCCTCGTATCGGCGTCGATTGCGTCTGGAACGCATACGGTGTGTTGGGATCAATTGGAGAATTGCCCGGTTCTGTCGCGGACAGCATATTGTCCACCCCCCCCATCAGATGAAGGAGTTTTTGACTGCCTAAAGACCAATTTCCACCGGCTCTAAAGGCGAAAATGATGTCCCGATAAAGGGGCTGGTAATGACGAAAATCGAAGCCAAATGTGCCGAATGTTTTTTCATCTCCCAGGCCACTGAGGAGATATTCTGCCCAGATACGGTAACGGGTGCCTTCTCGAATGTTCAACCGTCGTGTTCTGGAGTTGTCGAAGACATAGGCGACTTCAGCCCCCCATTGGGTTGTGAAGTCCGTACCAATCCTGAGATTGTACGCGTCGATGGACAACGGCACATTGCGATCCAAACGCATCACGCCCTGAAAGCGCAAACTTCTCACTTCATCAAAGGGGTAGGTCAGGCGGTGACGCAGGGAATGGATGTGCGTTTTGATCAAGCTTTGATTGCCATTGGTCGGCTGTGTAATTCCTTGCCTTTCTAAACTCCAAGTCTTGTCCCAGCGATTCTGCAAGTTGCTGTATGCGATCGCGTAGGTGCTGTTGTCAAGCCTTCCTGACAACCTGAATCCCACGGTATAACGTCGGTCTTCAAACAAATCAGACATGGAGGTCATCGTCAATCCACCAAGTCCGGGTTGCAGGGCAATGGCTCCGCTATAAGGTTGGTAGAAACTCGTGCCAAAGGTGTTGTCCAATTGAGCCTTTACGGACTCAATGGCATAGTTTCGACGGTAATTTCTCGGTTTGGGAAGCACGAATGTTGGGGAAGCTTGTTCGGATTTCCCATCGAGATCTACAGAAGCTCCACTTGGTGTCGACTCGAATGCTCTCGACTCATCTTCCTTGGGTGACCAAGGTCCAAACGAATAGGCTCGAAAATCAGCTTCGGTGGGGCTTGGCGACCAGTCCCAATTCAATTCTAGCTCCTGCATTGGCTCTAGGCTTTTGGCCTCCAATGTGGCATTGTTCGCGGCGTCAGAACGACTTGATTGAATTCGATAAAACGGGTGACCGTGCAGCAGAGAGGTCGTAAGAACAGAGCCTGTTGAAGGGATTTCTTGAAAAGAGACAATGGGTTCTTGAAAGGATTCGATTACACGGGATTGGGTGAACCAGCGATAGTGGATGGTGGTATCGATTGAGGCGATGCTGCTGTCTCTCCAAGCATGAGATCGGTCTTGACTGCCGTCGGGTTGCTCGGCCAGAAAGGAAATGACCCCTTCATCCTGAATCTGAAGACCGCGTTCATCGATGAGCGGAGTGTCAGACCAACGAGTAATGGAAGGGATTTTCTCATCCCAATTCAAGGCGTAAATGTCGTGCGTTTCAGCGATGGCTTGGCCCAATTGATACGTCGCAGAGATTGCGGTATTCGGTCGGTTGGACACAAACCAAATGGTGCTTCCATCGGCAGAAATGACGGGGTCCAGGTCGTCAAAAACATCCGTCCACAGCGCCCGCTGGTTGTTGCTCAAAACCTGATAACGGTACAAGTCAGACTGTCCATTGCGCAGGGCGCTCCAAATCATGGTCATGCCATCTGGAGCATAAACCATGCTCATCACTTTGTCGATTTGGAATAACTCTTTGCGTTCTGATTCCAAAGAAATCAAGTCCACATTGATCAAGAAATTTGAGCCCTTTTCTTCAAGCGTATAGGTGACGATTCTCCCGTTGGGATGCCAAGCAAGCACTGGGAAGGAATCATCTTGAATGCGATCAATTTTGTGGCCATGCCGGGCTATGCGTCGTTTGCTTCTCGCGAGCAAATCAATGTGCCAGAGGGTGATTTGCCCTCGTTCTTCGGTAACAAGAATGCCTTGCTGGCCATTGGGATGCAGAGAAAATGAGCGATACTGCAGGTGTTTTTTCAGTTTAAAAGGCAAATCACCCGGGATGGTCTTCGCCTGTCTTAGCTGTTTCTTTGTTCCGAGTGCAGGAAGGAAGTGGGGCGTGTCGACTCCTGAAAGGTGGTATTGGCTCGCTTCAGCAAAGAGCATCTCCAAGTCCATGCCCGTCGCATATTGAATGCCTTTCTCGATGCTCTTCGTGACACGTGTCATGTACAAGACATTGGCGATAACGGGTTCTCCAAAGACGTCAGCGATGTACTTCCAAATCGCATGTCCAATCCATAAGGCGTTGGTCTCACTGGCACGCGATGCGTCGCGGATCAATGCACATCGTGCGGCGTCTTTGGCGCGCATGGAAACAGTGGCAGACCAGGGCTCGCTGACATATGAAAACAGGCCTTCTGTATACCACGAAGGAAAACTCATAGTAGAATTGTTGCGCAATGCATCTTGCCATGATCCCCCGTTCATGCTTTGATTGAAGAGAACTTGAGCCAGTCCTTTTTTGACGTCCTTTTCCAGGAGGGCATGCTCACCTTTGCCGTAGAGGAAGATTTTGGATCCCACGAGTATTGCGGTACCACCAATGTTTTCATCTTCGGTGCTGACCCCTCCGATGTTGGATTGCCGAAAATCTTCTTGTTTGTTGAAGACTAGAAATTGAAGTGGCTTTTCAATCGTTCGATCAAGCAGTCGTTCAACCTCTTTGATCCAAATGGGTAGGTCGATGACCACTTGTGCCGCCAAGGCTTTTCCTCCCTGATAGTAATACACTTCCGCACCATCAATGGGGAAATACTGCCATTCGAACGTTTGATATTGCACGCGATTTTTCCCGAATTCAAGATTCGAACCGTTGTGAAATTGAGCTCGCAGGCATGTTGCTCCGTGAAAGAGAATGACAACAAGGAGAATGAACCGATTGAGATAGCTTTGCGATCGCATGCAACCCGAAATTACAGCCTGATGAGCCAACTCCACACATTTACATTCAACGCTTTTGGGGAACAGACCTATTTACTCGATCATGGTGACGGTGCTGCGACCGTTTTTGATCCAGGAATGAGTACAATGGAGGAACGTGAGCGCTTTTCAATGCGATGCGTCGAGCTGGGTGTAGAAATTGTTCAATGCCTGCTGACCCATGCGCATTTGGACCATGTGATGGGAGTGGCTTGGGTGTTTGAGAAATGGGGAGTTTTGCCACGGTTGCATCCCACGGATGATGTGACCTGGGAACAAGCGCCCAAGGCAGCCCAACTTTACGGTGTTTCCATGGATGTCCTTCCCGAGCGAGGGCTTGATTTAGAAGAGCATGGCAGCTGGGTTGTTTGCGGAACGCACCGTTTGGAGTTGCGCTGTGCTCCTGGACATTCAGCGGGCCATGTGGTTTTTGTGAATCACGAACAAGGCTGGGTCATCGGAGGCGATGTCTTGTTTCAGGGGAGTGTGGGTAGAACAGATCTGCCCGGTGGAGACGGAGCCGTTTTGGCAGCCAGCATTGAGAACCAATTGTTCAGCTTGCCTGATGCATTCGAAGTTTGGCCCGGTCATGGACCTTCAACCACCGTCGGTTCAGAGAAAACATCGAATCCTTATGTCAACGCGCAGGGAACGGGAATGCTTCAGCGCGAGGGTGTGTGAAGCGAATCAACAGAGATCCTTTGAAGATGAAATTTGAAGGAGGTGCCCTCACCAAGTTCGGAGGTCAAGTGAATGTCTTGGCCATGTGCTTCCAAAATGTGTTTGACAATGGCCAAGCCCAAACCGGATCCACCGGCATTGCGGGAACGGCTCCGGTCCACACGATAAAAACGCTCAAAAATTCGTTCTTGATCCTCTGCTGACATGCCGATCCCATCGTCTTCCACAACGACTTTAATTTGAGAGGCGGCTAAGGATAGGGCGACTTGGGTATGCCCATTGGTCTGGCCATAATGGATGGAATTCCCAATTAAATTCGTCAGAACCTGGCGCATTTGACTCTCTCCACAAAGCACCATGGAGTCCAATTCAATCTCTGATGCAATCGAAAGGGATAAGGTGATGTTGTTTTGTTTGGCTTTCAATTCAAACCCTTCGAGGGTTTCTTGGATCAGTCTCGTGATGTTGACCGGCTCCAAACGCATTTCGAAACTAGCAGATTCTAAACGCGCGATGGTGTCTAAATCATCAAGTAACTCGGCCATTCTAGCGATGTTCTTGGAGGCCTTTGAAAGGAACTTGCGGTTGAGTTCTTTGTTTTCTAAATCACTTTCGAGCAAGGTGAGAACAAAGCCTTGAATGTTGAACAATGGCGTTTTGAGTTCATGGGCGAGATTCCCAATGAATTCTTTTCTGAAATTGTCCTTCGCATGCATCTTCTGGATGGATTCCACCTGTTGATTCGCCCACTGGATCAAATCGGTGCTGTCATCTTCCGGTGCTTTTTTAGCGCTTATTTGGGTCAAGTCGGTGCTTCCCTCTTTGAATTTGGAAATGGCGTCTGTAAGCAATTGGACCCGTTTGTAGATGAACTTGTTCACGGACCACTCGATCAGCAGTGCGCTCAAATACTCCATGACAAGGCCAACCAGTATCGCCAGTGCCCACAAATGAATGGAGTCCAGGGCATGTAAAAGGGCCATGCTAACAATCGCGCTGATCGCCGCAATGATGGGCGAAGTCTTCTGCGCAATTTCCCGGGGAGTTAATTCAGAATTCACGCTCCGAATTTATAACCTACGCCCTTCACTGTTTCGATGTGACTGTCACCAATTTTAGAACGCAGTTTGCGAATGTGGACATCGATCGTTCGGTCCCCTACAACGACATCAGGGCCCCAAACGGATGAAAGAATGGCTTCCCTGGTAAAGACTTTGCCCGGCTCTGACCAAAGCAATCCGAGCAATTCAAATTCCTTTTTAGGGAGGCTAATGTCCTGCCCGTCTTGAGTCACTACATAGCGTTCTCGGTCAATGGAAATGCCATTGTGGGATGCACGTGCAATAGGAGAAGCGGTCAACGTTGCTCTGCGCAAAAGCGCCTTGATCCGGCTGGTCAAAACACGGGGCTTGATCGATTTTAGAATGTAATCATCTGCGCCCGATTCGAATCCTGCAACTTGGCTGTAATCCTCACCGCGTGCTGTGAGGATGGCAATCACGCAATGAGCCAACGCCGGTTCTTTGCGCATCTGAATGCAGGCTTCAATGCCATCCATTTCGGGCATCATCACATCCAATAGAATCAAATCGGGTTTTATGATGCGGGCCAATTCTAGGCCTTCACGACCATTGCTTGCCGTTCTCACCTGATAACCCGCCTGGGTGAGATTGAAACCGATGAATTCAAGAATGTCCGGTTCGTCGTCCACAAGCAAAATCGTCTGTCTGGACACCATCGAATCGTTTTCCAAAGATTCATTTTTCAGTGTGTTGTCCATGTTAAGAGCGTGTCAAGGAATTGCAACCATTCGGTCAATCGCGTATGCGAGAGAACCGCAAAGCGCGCAGGATCCACATCGGCAATGCCTCGTCAGCACCTCGTTTTTGAACATCCAGAAAAAGCCCCCATTTTTCAATGATAGGAATTTTATGAACTTCAATCATTTCCAACCAACATTCGTCCGGATCGTCGATGTAAGTGCAATGCACTTTGGTCTCACCCATTCCAATGGCATCGGCGGTGTCACAACGGAATCCAAATCCATGCTTCGCCAGAGCTTTGCCTAAGGAGTCCATACCGCGAACGTCAAATCCGAGATGAGCAAATCCCGTGTCGCACCAGATGCGATCTTCGAAAATAAATCGACCAGAGCGGTCCTTGGCTTGAACCAATTCGATGTAAGTACGTCCGGTGATCGGGCCGAATCCCCCGGCGCCTGGATTGGCTTGTGTCAGGCGAACGCGCCGATAATGTTCTTGCCCATGCGGTCTATGAAACCAGTCGCTTTGGATGCCTGTTTCATCGAATACCACCTTGTCAAATCCAAGTTGGTTGGCATACAATTTCAACGAAGCTTCCATATCTGAGACGCCAATGGTACAGCCCAAAACGCCTCCGGAGGGATGGCTTGTGCGAGCAAAGGAGTCTTCGGCTTCTAAAATTTGAAAAGCATTGCCATCTGGATCGTTCAAGTAAAACGTCGATGCGCCCCACGGGGTAATCGAAAGCTTTTCATCACAGCGCTCACCTGCGAATTGACGAGCGTGGGCATGCATTTTTTGAATGTCCTTCGTCTTCATCTGCACCGTCGTGAGACCGAGATCCCCTGACGCGATTTCCCAAGAAGCGGGCTTGGGAACAAAAGAGGCCGCCTGCAAGACTTCAAAAGCACATCCGCCTTGCAAGTTGAGCACCATGCTTGCTCGTTTGGCAATGGTTTCGCCTCGTGTGTGGCTGTCCATGAGGGGGGCTTCTTGGACGGAATCAAAAAACGGAATATCCATCCCAAAAAGTTGGCGGTACCATTTTAGTGATCGATCCATTTGGGTGACGGCCACGCCGATGTGTTGCATCCCTTGGATGCGAAACGCTTTGCTCACTTTTTCAGCAGTTTTGTTCATAGAAGATCAAGATTGTATGGAGGCCGCGTGTCGAATGGCTTGCACATAGTGAGTCCAAACCGTTCGAGCTTCGGGGTTACTCCAAACTTTTTGGGCTTGTCTCATGCCTTTCCAATCAAGGAACAATCCGTACCAATATCCAGCAATGCGACTTCCCGCAAGATTGAATGCGTACCAACCAAAAAAGGCGGTCCAGCTCCACCCATCGTTTGCCGCGCCTGCGATGACTGCGGCCACAACCGATTGAAGCCACCAGAATAAGGGGAATAAAAACATGCCCGATGTCATCTTAAACGTGCTCATAAATGCGGGGTCCTTGATTCGTTTCTCGCACTCTTTTTGAATGAACCAGGCCAAAGGAAGCGAGGGGATTCCACCCAGAAGAGCAAGAGGAGCCAGTAACCAAGTGTGCCAGGAACTTTTGCGCCTGGAGGCTTGATCTAGACTCAGGTCTTCAGGTCGAGCGGATTCGAGAATCTTGGTTTGGTTCAAATCTTCAAAGGCCTTTTCAATGGTTTTCCAGGCTTCGGTTGGAATGTCGGAGAATTGCTGAATGCGCGATTGGGCCTCATGAAATGCATCGAGGGGTAGCTCTGTCGTGCGCAATGCCCGGACAAATGGAATCAATAGATTGTAGCGCTCCTCCGGCTGCACATCGACGACGAGGTTTTTCAAAGCCACTTCGATGCGTTTCAAAAAAGCAACGTAATCGAATTGGTCGCGCTGCGCATCATAAAGGTCCTCAAAAGGAACGGCGGTGCCAACACGGTAAGACAGTCTTCTCTGAAAGGCATCGTATTGTTCGTAGTCAACGCCAACGGGCAATACCGTGAGCCCCTTCATTTTCGAGTTTTGGCGAATGGACAGAGCTACCATGTCAGCGACACCACGCTTCAAGGGTCGAAGGGTTTTCATTGTCCGATGATTGCCTTCTGGAAATAGGCCGATAGTCGCTCCAATCCCTAAACGCTCTACGCAGATTTCGAAAATGCGTTGATTGCGTTCTTTCGCACCACTCAGCCGATCGCGTAGCCGAAAAATGGGCATCTGGTTGAAGCCAAAGAGCAACTTCCGGATGAGGGGTTTTTTAAAAATGTCTGCTCGGGTGAGCCAGTGTATTTGATGGTTCGCAGTGATTGTCGTGTTGATCAAGGGGTCCATCAGGCCGTTCTGATGATTCGATACAATGATCATGGGGACATCCCGATTGGGAATCGAGTGGCTCCCTGATGTTTCTTCCATTCGGTGAAAACGCGGTACCGCGGATCGAACGAATTGAATGGCGATCCCGTAGCCCCAATGCGTTTTCTGAATCGGTGGTTCTTGAAAGGACTGCTTCACCTGAGTTGGGCTCCTGTGTGTTTCGTGATGGATTCCAAGATGCGTTGCACACATTGATCTATGCGCTTATCTGTCAGTGTTTTGCGTTCGTCTTGAAGCGTCAAAGAAACGGCATAGGAGACATGGTTGTTATCCAAGTTTTCCCCTTCGTAAACATCGAACAACCCTACTTTTTTCAAGAGGTGTTTCTCAGCCTGCCAAGCGGCGTCTCGTATGGCACCGAACGGGGTGCCCTTCTGCAGAATCAGAGACAAATCTCTTCTTACACTCGGGAATTTCGGAAGCTCTTTTGCTTGAATCTGGCGGTCTTCGGATGCCTTCATCAGAGGTTCCAAGAGGAAATCAGCCCAGTAGACAGGTTGCTGCACGTCACACATCGCGGTGACTTTTGGGTGTACGACCCCCATCCGTCCAAGAATCTGATCGCCTTGCATGATGCGAACGCCATCAGCGAACACGCCTCCATTGACCGCGATATCAGCGCGTCCTTGAACACCCAAGGCCTCTAAAAGCGTCTGAACGGCTTCTTTTAATTGGTAAAAGTCTAATTCGCCTGTTCCTGTATTCCAATTTTCTGGAGCCGTGCGTCCTGTCATCCAAAGGGACAATCGCTCGGTTTCTTCAAAACGAGCAGTAACATCTGCGAGGTCTTCGATTCCTTCAGTACGCTTTCGATAGGTCCTGCCCAGTTCGAACAACCGCAAATCGGGCTTCTGGAAATTTCGATTTCTGGCAATGGCTTCCAGGCCTTGAAACAACAATGACTGGCGCATCGAACCCAAATCAGCACTCAAAGGGTTGAGCAAGGCGATGTGTTCGTCGGCGCTTATTTCTGGATCGGCCATGTCATCAACCAAGCCCTCTGCATAGGAGAGTTTGGTCATCGAATTGCTCATGATTTCCTGAAATCCCCGGCCTACAAGGGTATGGGCAATTTGGTTGCGGAATCGTTCAGACTTGAATCCAGCGCGTATTTGCATCGCTGAGGTGATTCGCTGGGGCATCGGAATCTTGTCAAAACCGTGAATTCTTAAAATCTCCTCAACGAGATCGGCAGGACGCGTGACATCCCTTCGGTAAGCGGGAACGTTCACCGAGACAGTCTTTTCAGATTGAGAGACGATTTGGATGTCGAGATTCTGCAGGATTGCCAGCACATGTTCACGGTCCAAAACAACCCCAATCATGTTGTCGAGGTAAGACCAATCCAGTTCTATGGTCGCGGCAGCGGGCAAGGCACCTCCTTCGGCCTGAGTGAGGGTGGATACATTTGCTCCAGACCAAGACTTCAACAGGAATGCAGCGCGCTCGAGAGCAAGGCGCACGGACTGAGGGTCTACACCTCGTTCAAATCGAAAGGACGCGTCAGTGGACAGCCCATGCCTACGGGCCATTTTCCGAATGATGACGGGGTCGAAATAAGCGGATTCCAACAGAATGCGTTTGGTCGAATCCTGAACTCCGCTGGTTTGACCTCCGTATACACCGGCTAAGCACAATGCTTTATCCTGGTCAGCAATGACGAGATCATCTGCATGCAAAGTGCGCTCGACTCCATCCAATGTGATCAACTTCTCCTTTGGATTCCCCCTGCGAACATGAATGGCTTGACCCATGATGACGTCGGCATCAAAAGCATGCAAGGGCTGGCCCAACTCATGAAGGACATAATTCGTAGCGTCTACGACATTGTTCTGTGGAGTCACCCCAATGGCTCTCAAACGACGCTGAACAATTGTGGGGGACGGTCCGACATTCACGCCTTCAAGCACCAATCCGAAATATGAAGCGCAACCTTCTGTGTAGTCAATCGCGATTTTGAAATCCCCTGTTGCTGTTGGCAAGGCAGTCACTTCTGGCATCTGGATGTTGCCTGACTTTTCTTGACATCCTTCGACGGTATCAAACAACAATCCCGCTCGCAAATCTCGAGCGACCCCCCAATGGCTCATGCCATCTGTTCTGTTGGGCGTAAGTCCAATTTCCAAAACATGATCAGCTTGAATACCGTAGACCTCAGCAGCGGGTGTGCCCGGCTTCCAAGTAGCGTCCAATTCTATGATTCCGTCGTGTGACGCACCGACGCCGATTTCGTCTTCTGCGCAGATCATTCCCAACGAAACTTGGCCGCGGATCTTCCCTTTTTTGATTTGAAAGGAATCTCCTGAAATGGGGTGCAAAGTGGCCCCAACTTGAGCAACGATGACCTGCAAACCCGCGCGGGCATTGGAGGCTCCACAAACGATTTGCAGCAATTCTTCAGCGCCAACATGCACGCGGCAAATCTGAAGTCGATCGGCATCCGGATGTTTTTCGCAGGCTTCAATGTGGCCGACAACTAGTCCTCGCAACCCTCCGGGAATGTCATCCTTTAATTCAACGCCTTCAACTTCTAACCCGGTTGCTGTCAAGACAGCTGCCGCGTCTTCGGCAGACTTGTTGTTTGGGAGCAATTCTTGCAGCCACCGGTATGAAATTTTCATGGCAAATGAGATTCGACGCTGTAAAGTTAGTAGGTCTCAATGGCTAGACCACAAGGAACTGCACTTTTGGTTGGTAGAATTTCAATTCGCAAGGGAGCAGAAAAGAAAGTTGAGTAACTTCGCCTTCCGTTTATCACATCACGTGACGAACATTTCTACATCGGGATGTAGCTCAGTTGGTAGAGTACGCGTCTGGGGGACGTGTGGTCGCTGGTTCAAGTCCAGTCATCCCGACCAATGAATCCCGGGGCGAGAGCTCCGGGATTCTTTTACCACATTCGGCATCAATCATGGATTACGCTTTCGAAAACCAGTGGATTCGACTTGAGAAATTGATGGAGGAGCGATTCGGTGAACCACCGGATTTGACGACAATGGTCTTTACGGTGGGATTGCAGGAGTGCGCTCAAGGCTACAAGCCTTTCAAAAAAGATGAGAAACTGGAGGTGATGCATGTAGGCATTTGCACCTTGCTGACCCCGATGGGGTATTATGAGGAAGTCCGTCAAGACGACGATGGCTGGCCTCACTTTAAACAACTGCGTCCGATACCGGCCGTCACAGAGAAAGAACAAGAGTTGCTCATGCGCCGCGCCTTGGTTGAATATTTTTCAGCTTGGATCGAAGGGGACGAAAAAGCGAGTACCACGAAATAAGTTAGCGGAGCGCTAATTACTCGATAAAAATGGTGGCCTCGTTGGTCAACTGCTCCTCAATCTTAATCAATCCGGTTCCGGACAAGGACGCTTTTGTCGCTTCAATGTCTAAAACGGCAAAACCTGCTTGACCTTCCACGTAGAAAGAAGAGAAGTTGAAGCTGACCAATCCGGCTGCATTGGAGACCGCAGTCGTGTCGAAACGGGGCTCACCAACAAAATCTTCATCGACTGAGCCAAAGGCATAGAGCCGCACTGTGGCCCCCTGGACTGGGGAGCCCAAGTCGTTTAAGACAACCACATTGGCGATGGTTTCTTCCACTTCATGGCAACTTGAGAGGCCAAAAAACAACAGCAACAAGCTAATCGGAAGGAGGGTGTGTGTGTTTCGCATTGGACAATCTAACTTTGCAGGCAAGGATGAGTCTTCAAATATCTTCAAAAAGTCATGAAAATCAAGCACATCATTGGTCTTATCGGTTGGTTCTTTCTCGCATTCGGATTGATTTCCGCTTCGGGTTGCAGTGAAAACGCCAAAAACGGGCCACGACAGGTCCTCATTCACACCTCTTTTGGCGATATGGTTGTGGAGCTTTCTGACTCAACTCCGGGGCATCGCGACAATTTTGTTCAACTTGTTGAATCGGGATTCTATGACAGCTTGCAGTTTCATCGGGTCATCAAAGACTTTATGATTCAGGGGGGAGATCCAGAAAGCAAAATGGCTGCGCCCAATGCTCGTTTGGGATCGGGCGGTCCAGGCTACACCATCCCGCAAGAAATCCGATCCGATCAATTGCATTTCAAAGGCGCGCTGGCTGCAGCGCGGCAAGGCGACCAAGCGAATCCAAAGAGAGCTTCTTCGGGAAGCCAGTTTTATCTCGTGCAGGGGCGCTCATTTTCAGAAGCAGAATTGCTGGGATTGCAAGCTCGAGTGAATCAGGATCGAAAGAGTGGAAAGAACAAATTCGGATATGACGAGGGCCAAACATTTACATACACGCCTGAAGACATTGCACGCTATGCGACCTTCGGAGGGACGCCATTTCTTGACAATCAGTATACGGTATTCGGCTATGTGGTCTCTGGGTTGGATATAGTGGATTCCATTGCTGGAGTGCAAACTGCACCTGGGGATCGGCCTGTAGTGGAAGAGCGGATGTCGATGGAATTGATCAATTGAGGAATCGATGCGGGATGAATTGATAGCATTGCTGGCGGAGGTAGCCGCGGTGGATTTGGCGAGTGCTGAATCTGCGGAGGCATTTCGAATAGAATGGTTGGGTCGGAAGGGGCGCATGAAAGACCTCATGGCGTCGTTTAAGGCAGCTCCAAACGACGAGAAGCGCGAATTGGGCAAGTTGTTGAACGAGCTAAAGGGGAGCATTGAGTCCAGAATTGAATCCGTTTCTTCGGAGGATTCAAATCATGCGGGTGGATCGAGCTCGGGTGAGGATTTGACCCGGCCTGCTGGGGGGGTCGGAATAGGAACACACCATCCTTTGAGTGTCGTAAGGCGAGAGATCATTGGGATCTTCGAGCGTTTGGGATTCGTGGTTTCAGAAGGTCCTGAGATTGAAGACGACTGGCACGTGTTCAGTGGGTTGAATTTCCCCGAAGAGCATCCAGCACGGGATATGCAGGACACTTTTTTTGTTGAACGAAAGCCAGATTTGTTGCTGCGGACGCACACATCATCTGTCCAGGTTCGAGAAATGGAACAACATGATCCTCCGATGCGGTTGATCATGCCGGGGCGTGTTTTTAGGAATGAAGCGATCAGCGCAAGAGCGCATTGCATGTTCCATCAGATTGAGGGCTTGTACATCGATGAAGGCGTTTCTTTTGCGGATCTAAAGCAAACCTTGTTGCTCTTTGCGCAGGAGTTTTTCGGTCCTGACACGCGCATTCGCCTGCGGCCTTCCTACTTTCCTTTTACCGAGCCCAGCGCAGAGGTGGATGTGTATTGGGGACTGGAAACAGAAGTGGACAAGCGCATCACCAAGGGCACCGGTTGGCTTGAAATCCTCGGATGCGGAATGATTGACCCGAATGTGTTGGAAGCTGCCGGAATCGATTCGCGCAAATACTCAGGGTATGCGTTCGGCATGGGGGTAGAGCGAATCACAATGTTGCGCTATCAGATTGGAGATTTGCGTGCATTTTTTGAAAATGACGCCCGTTTCTTGGATCAATTTAAAGGTCAATACTGACCTCGAGCGCTCACGTTATTTACGTCGAGGGCAAAATCACACTGAGCTTTTCTCTGACGGGGGAGATGCGTTCGACTTGAATCTTGCCCGCTAATTTCCGCAGCTGAGCATGGAGCTCATTCCAGCGTGAAGAGGCCAAAGCATCTTTTCCATAAAACAATCCACGCAGGGCTTTCGAGGCCTCGGTGTGGTCACTGCTGATACTGAATTTCCAGTGGGCTCCGAGCTGTTCGATCTGCACCTGAACATCTTGTTGGTCGTGGGAAAGTTCAATGAATCCTCGAATCAAATTGCGCAAGGCAATGCGCACATCTGGCCCAATCGTGAATTGAAGATCGCGCCCCGAATCCCATGCAATGGTGGATTGTATGTCTTCATCCAATTCGCTCATGAAGGCTTGGATGGATTGTGCAGAGGGATTGTCATCCCGCATGTAGACAAATGCTCCGTTGGGCATGAGACTCGAATTGCTGAGCGATTCATCTTCCTCCGTGACGGTTTCGTCATCTTGAGATAAACGATCGCTCGGCACCAAGCTGCGGAGACGAATCAATCGGCGTCTTTCTTTTTTCAGTGCACTTTTTACCCTCCGGTGGCTGCGATTCATTGACAAGAGCCCAATGGCTAAAATCGCAGCGAGCCAGGGCCAAGCTCCAAGGTCCGGACGTTGAGCCCGTTGGTCTGCTAAATCGGCGACCGCCCGTTCAAACGGATCGGGTTCAGGAAGCAATTGTTCGGTGAATCCACGGACCTGACGGCTGTCAGAAGAACGAAGTCCCCATAGAAGTGCTGATTTAATGCTGTCCACTTCGAACATGGAAGACAATGCCACGTGAAAATTGGATCGATCCATTTCGAATTCAGCCTTTTGTCTCAGTGCGTCTGCCAAAAGGACGAGGTCAGTTGTCGCTCGAGCTGCTTTGATGGCTTCATGGAATCCAATGACTGCGTCCAAAGGTCGATTGGCTCGATGCGCGGCCGTCGCTAGCCGGAGGTGCGCCAATGCAAGTGAATTCAACTGATTTCGCGGCGTAAACTCTAAAATGAGTTGAGCCCATTCATAAGCAAGATGATGATTTTTAAGCGCAAGAAGCCCGTAGATCTGCTTTCTGTAGTCTTGAGCCAATTCCAGGGGAATGGTGATTGAAATGGATTGGAATGCTGTGACAATGCTGTCGTTTGGATTCCTGTTTTCGATGATATCGAGTTGAACTAAATAGCTCAACCATTCGGCCATTTGCTCGTCGGACAACGCCTCTTGAGGACGGTTCAAGCAGAAATCCAAGGCCTCTCGTGCGCGCGTCCAATCTCCGGCAATGAATGCGATCTGAGCCATTCGAGAGTGCAAGAGGATGTGTTCAGGTTGCATTTGCAATTCCCGCCGAAGCACGGCACTGGCTTGCTCTTCTCGCTGAAGACTCAGCCAAAGATCAGCGGCTAACAAGGTGAGTTCAAGGCGGTCCGAAGCGCTGCAGGCGAGCAAACCTGAACCGGCTAAGATCAAAGCACTGCTCGCTTGATCTGGATTGTGACTTTCTGCGTGAACTTCGGCAATGCCCATGCGTGCTCGGGCGATGAGACACGGATCGAAGGATCGCTCCTCAGCTCCGCGGAACATGGACAGAGCAGCTACGGGCTTTCCGAGCTCGAGCAATGAATCGCCCCGTTCAAGCATTTGCGCAGCTTCGATGGATGCCGCATCTTGGGCATAACTGTGAGACAGGTTGCCATGCAAAAAGAGCAAGACAAAGACGAGCAATAGGGACTGAAGAGTGCGCAACATTTGTGAGTCCAACTTAGCGCGTGAGCGAACCACTCATCCAAGAAGTCTTGGAAATTGTTCACATGAATTGGCGCAAAAGAAGCAGGGAAGTTTAGTCGTTCCAGAGAACGTCTAGAATGGTGCTTCCAACAGCTTGCAAGCTATTCTTGTCAATCACATCCATGTTGTCTGCGTGCGTGTGGTGAAAGGGTCCATAGCCCATGGGAAGGACTTGTAACTGGTAATGGACAATGTTCGCAGAGGGAATGCCCCCCAACTCTGAAACGAACAAGTTGTCATCGACGGTTTGGGGGGTCACTTCGTTTTTGAAGTACGCCCCATGACCCAATCCTTGAGCGGCGCTCCAAACTTTTTTCACGGTCGCGGGAGCATAGGCCATCGAAGTCCCTTCTTTGTTGAAGACTGCGTTTTTTGCTCCCACCATGTCCAGAAGGATGCCATATTTTGCTTGGTAACCGATGCGGTGCGGCTGATTGACCCAAAATTGGCTCCCCAGGCACCAAGTCAACATGGTGTTTTCTCCCTTGTTCGCCCACTCCGGAGTGCCATAGTCTTCCGCATCGAATAGGATGATATCGACCCCATAGCCCAGCGAGTCCGTGCCCAGGACACGGGCGATTTCAAGCAAAACCCCAACTCCCGATCCGCCATCATTCGCGCCGTCAATGGGCTCGCGCATTCTTACGGTGTCTTTGTCTGCGAATGGTCGAGTATCCCAATGCGCATAGAGCATAACGCGTTCTTTGGCCTCTGGCATAAACGACCCGATGATATTGCGAATGTTCAGAATGGTGCCGTCGAATGCTCGGACACGGCCGATTTGCTCGGTCACTTCAGCTCCATAGCGATCGAGTTCGTTGACCAACCAATCTCCACATTTCTCATGTGCTGGTGAATTGGGAACGCGGGGGCCGAATGCTACTTGCTCAGCGACGAACGCGTAAGCAGAATCGCTATTGAATTCGGGGGCTTGGATCCGAACAGGCGTTTTGTACTCAATCGAATGAGACGTGGATTCTTCCTCATGGCAAGAAATCAAAGTCGCGCCAAGGAATAGCAGACCTCCAAGATGAAGGAGCGTTCGGGTTAGTCTTTTTTCCATGAACTTCCGTCTTTGCCGTCCATAATAGTGATGCCCAATGCGCCGAGTGTATCGCGAATGGTGTCTGCTGTAGCCCAGTCTTTGTTGTCTTTTGCCTTCCCGCGCAAATCGACCAACAATCCCATCAGCGCATCCTCATCGCCACCGTTTTGACTCGCTTTATTTTCGACTTCCAATCCAAGCACGTCGAGCACATATCCCTCGAGCCCTTCTTGGAGCTGTTGGCGCTGGGGCGCCGAAATGGTCACTTTTCCGGAAACAATGTTGTTGATCAATTTGACGCCATCGAACAAAACACCAATGAGAATGGGCGTGTTGAAATCGTCGCCCATAGCTTGTGCACAGCGCTCCATGAGCTTGGGGATTTGCGTGTCGTCCATCCCTTCAACGGAAAGGGGTAGATCAGAAAGCTTGACGATTGCCGTCATCAATCGTTCCAAGCCTTTCTCAGCTGCCTGCAGGGCTTCGTTGGAGAAGTCCAACGTGCTGGCGTAATGCCCCTGAAGCATGAAGAAGCGAACGGTCATCGGAGAGTATCCTCGCTCGAGCAAGGGATGATTCCCTGTGACCAACTCGTCCGGCGTGAAGCCATTGCCTTCCGACTTGGCCATTTTTCGCCCGTTGACCGTGAGCATATTTCCGTGCATCCAATAATTGACAGGCCGCTCGCCGCCGTGTGCGCCAATATTTTGAGCAATTTCACATTCGTGGTGAGGAAACTTCAGGTCCATGCCTCCTCCGTGAATGTCAAAAGTCTTGCCCAGGTACTTTGTGCTCATAACGGAACATTCCAGATGCCATCCAGGAAAACCTTCACTCCAAGGTGAAGGCCATTTCATAAGGTGGGAAGCGTCTGCCTTCTTCCACAATGCGAAGTCAAGCGGATCGTTCTTCTCGTTCTGACCATCCAACGAACGGGTGTTGCTCAAAAGGTCATCAATGCGCCGGCCAGAGAGCTCCCCATATGGAAAATCTTCACTGAATTTTCGAACGCTGAAATAGACACTCCCATTGGATTCGTACCCATAGCCCCGTTCGATGATATCTTGAATCATCTGAATCTGTTCGACGATGTGTCCGGTAGCACTTGGTTCGATGGAAGGCGATTTCATATTGAAAATGCGCATCACGTCATGGAAGTCGTTGGTGTACTTCTGTACAATTTCCATCGGCTCCAAATTCTCTAGGCGGGCCTTCTTACCAATCTTGTCTTCACCGTCATCGGAATCTCCCGTCAAATGCCCGACATCCGTAATGTTCCGCACATAACGAACTTGGTATCCCAAGAAGGTCAAGTAGCGGTAGACGATATCGAAAGTGAGGAATGTTCGGACGTTGCCTAAGTGAACGTTGCTGTACACCGTTGGCCCGCAGACATACATGCCCACATAAGGAGGGCTTAAAGGGGTGAAGCGTTCCTTTTTTCGCGTGAGGCTATTTTGAATGTAAAGCGGTTGCATGCGGTCGATCGAATTGTGCGATGAAGGAAATCAAAACAAAAGCATTCCTACTGATTCCACTGCAAAGAAAAACCATCCCACGTTATTGCAGCGGTTCGTTGGATACTTTACTCAAGGTTTCGTGTGCACGACGCCAGCACGAAACGCATCCAGCATCAGTTGTGTCATTTGATCCAGGTTCAATTCGGGTTTCCAACCCCAGTCCTCTGCCGCTGCTTGGTCATTGATTGAATCCGGCCAAGTTTCAGCAATGGCCTGTCTTTGATCGGGGTTGTAGACCAATTGAAACTCTGGAGCGAGCTGTCGAATGCTTTCACCAACTTCAGAAGGGGTGAAGCTCATGGCGTGTAAGTTGTAGGAGGTGCGAATGCGAATGTTTTTCGCAGGGGCAGCCATCAATTCCATTGTGGCACGAACTGCATCGTCCATGTACATCATGGGCAAAGCTTGATCAGCTTTGAGGAAGCACGAGTATGGCTTTCCTTTTGCGGCGTATTCATAGATCTCAACGGCGTAGTCTGTCGTTCCCCCACCCGGGACTGATCGGTGGCCAATGAGCCCTGGATATCTCAAACTTCGGACATCCACACCGTATTTCTCATGGTAGTAGCGGCACCAGTATTCACCGGCTTGCTTTGAAATGCCATAGACGGTGGTGGGGTCCAATGTCGCATTTTGTGGAACGTCTTTTTTGGGTGTGGATGGTCCGAAGACAGCAATGGAGCTGGGCCAAAAAATGCGCTGTACCCATCCTTCTTTTGCCGCCTCGAGGACATTGAGCAAGGATTGCATGTTCAAATCCCACGCTGCCAATGGACGCTTTTCACCCGTAGCGCTCAACATAGCGGCTAGATGATAGACCTCTTCATACTGTCCTTCTTCTAGCACTTTGTGCATCGCTCCCTCATCGATAGCATCGAGATGCAGGAATGTGCTCTTTAAGACTTGTTCGTTTTCGGGGACTCGAATATCTGCGATATGAATGGAGTCAATCCCATGCTTTGATTGCAAGGCAAGAACCAATTCGATTCCAAGTTGACCTGCGGCGCCTATGACCAGTTTCTTTGACATTGTATACGAAAGTAATGAACTGTCGACGCGATTCGGACGAATAGGGTCGTGTTAGCTGCTATTTTTGTTTCGTGAAAGAGATTCAAGATTTGTTGCAGCTCGGCACGGAGGGGTTTGATTATCACTTGCCAGAGGAGGCCATCGCTTTGCATCCCGTTGAGCCTCGGTCGCGCGCCCGATTGTGGCATGTCTCTGAAAATGTCATGGGGGATGCAGGAACATTTGAAGATCTCCCTGAACTATTGCCAGAAGGATTTCAGCTGTGGGTCAACGATACGCGGGTCATTCGCGCCCGTCTAATCTTACTGAAACCTACAGGAGGTCGCTTGGAACTGTTCCTTTTAGAACCCATCGGGATGACCATGGAACAGGCGTTGCGTTCCACAAAGCCTTTGATTTGGCGATGTTTGGTTCGTGGTGCCAAAAGGTGGCGAGATGGCGAGGCGTCGCTGAGAGGAGAGGGTGAGCACGCGCGTTGGACACTTCGGGCGCAAATGCATCAAATCGAAGAAGGGACTCGACAAGTACGATTTGATTGGGCTCAGGACGGCTCAGATGAATTGACTTGGGGTGAAATGCTCGAAATGCTGGGCAATACGCCACTCCCACCCTATATGCGCAGGAAGGACGAGGCCCAAGATGTCGATGATTATCAAACGGTTTATGCTGAAGTGCCAGGTTCAGTAGCAGCTCCGACTGCGGGATTGCATTATGACGAACCGCTCATGGAGCGATTGCGGTCCAAAGGAACGTTGCATGCAGTCACCTTGCATGTTGGCGCGGGGACATTCAAGCCTTTGACTGAGGGCGAAGTCGCTCATCATGTGATGCACGCGGAGCATTGCGTCGTTCCCTATGCCGCTTTGGCGTCCTTGAGCGAATTGGAGCCCCATCGGGTGGTGACGGGCACGACAACCTTGCGAACGCTTGAAAGTGTGTACTGGCTGGCTTTGAAATGGAAGAAAGAAGGCCATCAACCCAATCAGTTGGGACAATGGGAATGGGCTCGTGAATTGAAGTCAATGGATGAAATGCTGGATTGGGATATGTCCACGGCCGTGCGATGGGCTATGGAACAATTGCAAGGGCGTGATTGGGTCTTCCAGACATCCATCATGATGGTTCCATCTTATCGCATCCGTTCTTGTCAGGGGCTTGTTACCAACTTCCACTTGCCTAAAAGCACCTTGCTGTGCCTTGTAGCGGCAGCGATAGGAGAACGATGGAAGGAGATCTACCAGATGGCCTTGGGAGATGGCTTTCGATTTCTGAGCTATGGAGACGGGAGTTACTTGGAAATTGAAAACAAAAAAAAGGCCCACTAAAAGCGGGCCTTTTTCAATTCGGTAAATCGTCGGAGTTAGTTTACGCCGCGATTGTCTTCAAGTTGAGCTGCTTCCAACATGGCATTGGAGATACGCAATGTGGCGGCTCCTCGAGCTCGTGCCAAACCACTTGATTGTTCAGAAAGAAAGTCTGATTTTTCGGCAGCCTCGCGGATCGAGGTCGGGGCTACGACCCAAATGCCATTGGCGCCAACGATAGGCTGTGACATATTGCCGATCGGAATGGCGAAGGCAGTGCCAACAACTTGAGGTTCAGGGAGAGCGCCAGCACCCTTGATCGTTGGAAATTTCAAAGCCATGTCCGTTGCAGTGAGCACATTTGTTCCAATAGAAGCTGCAATTTCACTGAGCGTTCCCGTTGACATTTGATCTTGAAACAACTCTCCTTTCGCTTCACGAATCGCTCCAGTGCGCATGACTTTTTCAACATGCTCAAACGGTGGAATTCCCTCTTTCGACACTTGATCGAGGAAGGCTACGACGTACGTGTCATCCACGAGGATGGGATTCGAGACTTCTCCTTCAGTGGCATTGAAAGCCCAGGTGACCAATTCTCGCGCATTTCTTAAGCCTGAGATGGAAGTGGCTTGTCGACGAATGTCTTTGGCGAAATTTGTTGGGTATCCGGCATCACCAGCAGCCTGTGTGAAGGATTCTTTGCTGTTCGAGCTAATAGCAAATTCGCTTGCCGCGCTGTAGGCGGAGCGCGAGGTTTCACTTGACGCAACCAAAGCACGATCGATCATTGCGACAGAAACGCGATCTTTTAGTTCCGTGCGGTCCATGACCTCAATGAGGTGAACGCCAAATTGTGTTTTTACCGCTCCAATGCTGCCGGGCTTATTGTCGAAACAATAGTTTTCAAAAGGCTTTACCATACGGCCTCGTGTAAAGAAATCGTAGAAACCGCCTGTGGACTTCGAACCAGGATCATCGCTGAATTGATCTACGAGATCCTCAAATTTGGCACCGCGGCGGATGGCACGCTTCAAGCTATCAGCTCGGGCCATGAGCGCATCCATTTCAGTGGCATCAGAGGAGTTCTTGGCTTGCAACAAAATATGGCGACAAGAAACACTGTCCGGTTCACTACTAAAACCAGCAATCCGAGCCAATCGGTAAGTCTGGTTCTTCAGGTAGGGCCCCATGATATCGCCTTCTTTCGAGTCGAAAAAGGCCGCTTCATTGACATCGGTTTCGACATCACTGCGCTTGAGTGTGGTGAGCTGAAAGGGAGCTTCGTTGACGGTGGCGACGAATTGGCTATCACTCTCTGTAGAGGATGCCCAAATCGTCTTCAAAGAGCTCAATTCGGATTCAATCGTTGTCGCGTCCTCAGCAGAGGCCTTGACTGCAATTCGTGCATAGGTGACATTTCGGCCATCCTTCTCTTTGTATTCCACATCTGATTTGTGCGCTCGGTAGAAAGACTTGACATCCGAATCGCTTACGTCGACATCTGAGTCTGGAATGCTGGCAAAGGATTTTAGCGCATACTGGAAAGTCACCTTTCGGTTGGCTTGTAAATAATCAGCTTGGCCTTCCAAACTGTTCGTGTAGATGCCTGCATTCACTAAATTGTCATACTTCTCGCGGATGCGTTTTTCCGAAATCAGCGCTTTGTAAGACATGAAATCAGACTTGCCTTGCGGTGTATTCAGCATGGCACCGAAATTCTGTTGCCAGAATTGCTTGTTTTCAGCGTTTGAATAGAACGCTCGATTCATGTAGGGCGAGTAGCCCGAACCGAAAAGAAGTTCTTGGAATTCAAGGTCGGAAACGGTTAGGCCCAAAGCGTCAAAGTCGTCGCTCAAAATGATCCCCGTAGTGAGGTCATTCCAAACTTCTTCACTCAACTGGTCGCCGTTGAATCCCAAGCGGCGGCGCTCTTGGAGTTCGGATTGGTATTCCAGGCCGGATATCTCGTGACCATTGACTTCGCCAACGTCGCGGTTTCCTCCTTGACCTATTAACGCCATTACGGCGTCGTAAGGAACGAGGAATCCCAACATTCCAAATCCAATCATAACGATGAGCAAGCCTTGACGGTTGCGGATTTTTTCAATCATTGACATGGTAAATCGACTTCTAATAAAGGTTCGCGAAGATAAGGGAAATCACGCAATGCATTGAATTGCAGTTGCGGTTGTCGTTGGAAGATTCCAGTGACGGGATAAGCTATTTGATTTTTCATACGGATCCTTGGTTCAAGTTTCGTACTAATATGGTCTTTATTTTGCTGCTGCTGACCTCTTCAACCGTCATCAAACACCCGTCAAGTTCGAGTGTAAATCCTTGGTTTGGAATTTCTTCAGCATGATGTAGCATCAGTCCTCCAAGGGTCTCATAGGCGTCCATGGCAGGAAGGTCCAATTCGAATTTCTCGTTCAGATCTTCGACATCCAAGCGGGCGGAGAACCGATAATGTCCGGGTTCAATTTCTTCTTCCACAAGGTCCTCAATGTCGTGCTCATCTTCGATATCGCCAATCAATTGTTCCATGATGTCTTCCATGGTGAGGATGCCGGACGTGCCTCCGAATTCGTCTACAACAATCGCTAAATGTCTTTTTCTTTGAATAAACCGCCGCAATACATCGTCCGCGGGCATCGGTTCTGGAACAACGAAAGTGGGGTGGAGAATGCTCTTGACAGAGGTCGGATTTTTGAACAAGTCTTTGGAATGGACATAGCCAATCGTTTGATCAATATCCCCTTTGTAGACGACAATTTTGGACAGTCCCGATGAAACAAAAAGGTCACGGACTTTGTCCAGAGGAGTCTCCATTTCAACGGCCACGACTTCATTGCGTGGAATCAAACAATCACGTGCCAAAACTTTGTTGAAGGTGAGTGCATTTTGCATGATTTGAAGTTCGTGCTCCAATTCCTGTTCCGGTTCCATTCGTCCGCTGATCTCCCGGATGAAATGATCCAAGTCGGTAGCGCCCATCTGTTGATCGGTGATACGCAGGGCGGTATGCTCTTTGCCAAAGAGCTGGATAGCCAATCGGCTGAGCCACACGACGAATGCTCCAGGGATGACCATGAGGTAGTGGAAGATGGCCAAAGGCAATGCGAAAAACCGAAGCCAAAAATTTGAATTGGCATGGAATAGGGCTTTTGGAATGAATTCAGCAACGACGAGGATGACTAAAGTAGTTATGCCTGTTTGCGCCGCCAGTGCCAAAATAGGGTGCTGTGCTTCGGGCCAATCGGCCACGTGAAAGAGACCTTCACTGATAACTCGTCCCGACTCCAAACCGCAAAAAACCAATGCGAGGTTGTTTCCAACGAGCATGGTGGCAATGAATTGTTGTGGCTTACTGGACAAATGAGCCAATAAGCGGCCTCGCCAACTTTGTTGCGCGTCGAGCTCAATCTGCAGGCGATTGGCAGATACAAAGGCGATTTCCATTCCTGAAAAGAAGGCCGATGCCAAGAGCGAAACGCCAATGATGATAAATGAACTCGCGGGGTCAGGATCCATGGAAAGGGATTGCATCAAACCTACGCAAAAGAATCAAACAGGGTTGCGTTTTCACACCTTCGAGTTGTGGTTATCAAGATCACGTTCCAGTTTCTTCCGGAAGTAGCGACGAAAACTATACCAGGCGATTGCAATTCCCGGTAGAACGAGTGTTTGTTTCTGCTGGTCCCATCCATACTCCACGAGATACCAAATGCTCACTCCTACGGAAGCGACAACAATCAGAATCCAAAATTTTTCAGCGGCCTTGCTGACTTGAATAGCGCGATTGATATCCATGATCAAAAGATATGATTTTATTGAAACGATTAAGGATGGTCCATTTCCATTCCTTCCAAAACGATTTCTCCAGATGGACGCAGAATACGGTAATTCTCAAAACGAGCATCGGACTCGAGGCCTTCTCCATAGAGAATGCCATTTTTGCTCGTAATCATCACAGGCCGGTTGGTCCAAACCCGGTTGGAGTCCTCGGCCCAAACGAGATATTCTGTTTCTAGAATGTCTCCTGAAAGGTTTCTAAGCACCACCTGGTCCTGCGCAATCAGCCGTAAGTTTTTCTCATCGAGCCAACCCGTCTGGGCTTGCATGTGGGCTTCATAGTTGTCTTCATCACCACCAAGAAATAACTCAAATCCGTCCAGGACTTCCACCAAGTCTTCAGATTTCTCGGCTGTCCCATTTTCAACGCGCCGAAGAATGGACGCTGTCAAGACGTGCAAGATTTCACCTTGTTCAGAATACTGAAACCGTCCATTTTCTATTTGCTGAACCGGTGACTTGTCAGATTCGGCGACAGCAACCAATTCTTCATCCGAGTTGGAGCACCCGAGAAGGAGTAAAAAGTACGGCACAAAGGCCGTTCCGACTATGCCGTTCCAATCAACGGACACGAATCACTGTGCTTTCGCCAGAACAAGGACACCCAGAAATGCTGGGGATTTGTATCTCAGCCCCTGTGCTTTTACCTACGGCAAAAACCTCTTCAACACTTGGGAATTGCTTCGAGGCATTCTGGAGTTTTTTGCTTGCTGTTGAAGCGACCTCCTCACTGCCAAAAGACTTGGCTTTGCCATAAAAATCGGCTGCTCTCAAATAGGCTAAGCGGGACCCCAGTGCGCCATCATCGCAGGCAGAAGCTCCTCCAGCAATGGCATCGCCAATCAGCATGAAAGCTTCAGCGCTGGACGCATTCACAGCGAGCACTTGCTCAGCATAGCGACGAGCTGACGCTGATTTTTTGAGAAAAGAAGCGATCTGACCCGTCTTGAGTAAATAAGCCTCAAGTTCCGTGCAATCACCGCAGAGTTCAACGGCTTGCTGCATGAAGGAATAGGCTTCTTCGAAGTTGTCATTCTTCGCTTGGCTGTAACCAATTGCGTAGGCAGATGGATGACTTGGAGCAAGCTCATGGACTGCCGTTGCAACAGGAAGAAACAACTCGTTGTCCGTGCACTCTTTTTGATTTAAAAGCCGAAGGACCTTTTGCTTCAAATCCATGTTGCTCGAATCTCCCGCTATTTTCATGCTAAGAACAGGAACCATGTCCTCGCATTGCGCTATCGCGATAAACACTTCATCAATGTTTCCTTTGGCCTTTTCAAAACCATCTAACGCTTTTGCATCATCAGCAGCGAGCGTGATATTGGCCTCGATGTAATCCATCAAAACCAAGTATTCGGTCAACATTTCGCCGAGCTTTTCCTTGGCCTCCTCGTCTTCCAAGCCCTTCATGGTATAGAAGGAGGTGACGTAATATTTGCTCAATACAGCAGCTGAAGTCTCTTCTTTCAAACAGTCAACACTCTCTTTGAACCAAGCATTTGCTGTTGCTGGATCGTCTTTATTGTACTGGTAGTAATCAGAGGCTTTATAACCCAAGATGCTACAACGGTTGTTGGGGAGTTTGGCCGTGGTAGGGAAGAGCTCCATGCGTTGGTCATACAACAAGAAAATGCTGTCTTTTATTGACGCCACGCGTTCTTCATTTGTAACGCTTTCTGCTTTTTTCAATTCGTTTTTCAAGAATCGAATGCCATCAGAATAAAGCCCTTCACGCGCCTTGGAAGGGCAAACATCACAAGCCTTCAGCCATTGGATGTAGGCCTCGTCATAATTTTTCTGCTTTTTGTAGCTCACATAAACACTGAGCGCCTCTTTGCAGAGTAATTGCTGCTCCTCAGTCTCGCCATAGCGGTCCTGTCCAAAAGTCAAATGAGGCGTTGCTACAAGCAGCGCACAGATCCAGATTAGTTGCTTTTTCATAAGTCTCGTCTTCTCAGGTCAATCATACAATCGTTCTCTCAGCCAGTTGTTTTTGAAAAAAGGCATCAATGAAAATCCAATGTGTATCCGTGCGTAGTTTTCATTGAGCCCTCCCGCTGCAGTGTAACGCTCTCCAAGTTCCATGCCGAAATGAAGTCGACTTAGGGAACGGCTGCCCACTAAGGGCAAACTGAATCCTGCTGATAGGCTCCGTGATTCAAGTTGTGTCGATTCCACGGCATAGGGCTGCTGTGCGATTGACAAGCCAACGCGATAATTAGCTTTGCCCCATGTTGGATGCCGTCGCTCGGCATTGCCTAAAGTCCATTCGGCACCAAAACGGAAGATCTTCGAGCGCATCCAAGTGAGCCCTAATGGCCGAAGTGCTGCATCGAAATCTGATTCAACCTGGTCCCAAAGCGTTTCACTGTACTCAATGCCTGCCCCAAAATGCCGTCCGTTGGCGTGATCAAAGATGATTCCAAGTCCGGCATTCCATGACGCGGGCATTTTGCCTTGAACATTGGAGGCGGCAACGAATAAAGCCGTGTCCAGTGGAATGTTAATGCCTCCCAAGTTTTGAGTCGTTTCATCCACCTGAGAGATATCACTATACAAGCCGGTCTGAGGGGTGAAGCGCCCTCCGAATCGCATCGAAGCACTCTTCTCGAATGACTGATCCTCGTTGTATTGTGCGAACAAGAGGTGGTTGTAGATTACGCCAAGATCAGCTGAAATGGAACGATGTCGCATATCGATCACCGATCGGTGATCAAGGAAAGTTGGATCCAATATGTCTAAAACCGACGTTCGGCTCACCGCCCCAAATAGATATTGCGTTTGAATGCCCAAATGCAACGTGTTGGTCTGGATCAATACACTATCACTGAGTCCAGCTTGAACATAGCCTCTGCCTTTGATGGTTCTAGCCCATCCAATGTGCGCTTTACTGAGTCCTCCGTGCCCATCATAACGTTCTTGAACATTGCCAATGTTGTCCATGTCCGTGGATCTGGAAATGGCGAATCCTGAACTGCTAAATGGCGAAACTCCGAGGATCAAGGTGTTTTTTCCACCTTGCTTTTTAATGGCCAATCCCAAGGGCCCCGAAGAACCAAATCGTGCCGTTGCTGTAGCGTCGTCCCCTTGGCTCATTTGCAGTTGCGTGGTTACAGCAGAACCTTGAAAAGTTGTCTGTCCCAGTGCTGATGCAGATGCGGGGTTGTTCGGATTGAATTGAAAGCTCGAGTAAAGCATGGACTCCATTCCACCCATGCCAGCATGAACAGGAGTTTGAAGCGATCCCACCAAACCAAATCCGAACCGCGAATAAGGAGAGTATTCGGCATTTTGTCCCATCACATGACCGGCGGCAAGAATCAGTATCCCCAGAAAGACACTGCTTTTGGAACCGAATGTAGATCCAGTTTGAGCGTGTCCTGAGGATCGTATGTGGGTGATTTCAACGTTGTTCAACGTTTTGCAGAATTTGATGATACCCTTTCCAAGTCAGGTTTGGGTCGACAAAAATGAGGCGTGGATCTTCGACTTCCAAGAAAGAAGCATCTCCTCCTGTTAATGCAACTCGAAAGTTGGGCCAATGTTTCCTAAACGCATCCACGCGTCCCTGGATTTCGGCATTGATTCCTCCGATGGCTCCGGCAAGCAGGCTGGAGAGCGTGTCGTTGCCAATGTGCATGGCCACTCCCTCGCTAGCGAGTTCACGCCAATTTTCGGGATAGGGCAATGCACGTGTGCCGGCATACATCGATCGGAATCTCAAATCAATGCCTGGGGAAATTGCGCCTCCGATAAATGAATGTTCTTCTACGGCATCGACGGTCATGCAGGTGCCCATGTCGATTACCATCCACTGGGAATCGGGGTCGATGGCAAGGACGGCTGCAGCATTAGCAAGTCGATCGAGCCCTACCGTTTCCAGGCTATCGTATCGCACATCAAAACCCAATTCCATCTTGGCATGGAGATTCACCAGGTTTTGAGGTTGAGGATGAGAACGCTGCCATCGATTGTTCCAATTCGTCCAAAACTCAGAAGCGTTACCGGACGCTGCAATGAGCATTCTGGCCGGCAATTGCTGGGTTTCCATGGCTTCATTGGCGATAATCTCAGCAGCATCATCCGTCCAGACTTCAGCCAATTCACCGCTCACAAATGAAGCGAGCTTCGTGCGCGTGTTGCCAATGTCAAGAATCCAGTCGTGATCGTGTCTCATTGCCATTGCAGTGTTTCGATCATGTGCACAATGTCCTGCCGTAAATAATCTAGAGCGGGTCCGATGCTGTCAGGATTTGGAACATGTTGAAAGTAGAGAGACCCACGCAAAAAATAAGAGGTGCTGTCGCTAGCAAAAAACTGCAACGGAGAAGCCACGGGCCCGTCCAAGTCAAAGATGAGTCCTCCAACTTGGTTTTCTGGAAGGTCGAATGAACGAGTCTGAATCCCCGAAGCTTTCGCTTCATGACTAAAAACCAAGCGATGGGAATCTTCAACCAAGGAGATGAACTCACCGGGATTGTTCAGGCGAGTCAAGGTGCAATGCAGTTTTCCAGAGAAAGATGGAAATGCGAGGTTGAACCAACACGAATTCGTGGAATTGTCTAAGTTGATGAGTTCAATCTTGGCGTGAGACGGGACCTCAAAGAGTGGGCCACAGGGATGCGCGTAAGGAACGTATGAAACAGCGGGAGTCTCAATTCTAAAATATCCTCGTGGCCGCGGCATGTAATCTTCATTGCATCCAAGGAGCATCAGAGCCGCGATGCAGAAAAAAGCAGGGCGGAGCGCAAAGCGTTTCGGGGTCATTCGCTCGCTGAATTTTCCGGCAAAGTCATCTTAATTCGCATCAACTTTCGCGCATTCGAAGCATCCACTCTCAATTCCACTTGTTCAAAGAGAATGGATTCGCCGGTTCTTAAAATGCGACCGGCCTGCTCTGTGATGAATCCGCCGAGGGTATCACTTTCTCCTTTGGCAGCTTCCCACGCTTGGTCCTCGATATCGAGGATTCTGTAGACATCAATCAAGGAGGTTTTCGCCTCGATGATGAAAGTGCGTTCATCCAATCTTGAATACGAAATCTCCTCGGCATCGAACTCGTCAGAAATTTCACCTACGATTTCTTCAATGATATCCTCCAACGTGATGATCCCACTTGTCCCTCCGTATTCATCAACAACGATGGCAATGTGAGTTCTTCTTTCTTGAAACTCTCGCATCAAATCGTCGATTTTTTTATTCTCAGGGACGAAATAGGCTGGTTGAATGTGAGATTGCCAGTTCAGTTCAGGCTGATTTAAATGCGGCAATAAATTTTTGACGTACAAGATGCCCTGAATGTCATCCTGAGATCCCTGGTGAACCGGAATCCGAGAATAGCCTGATTCGATGATTTGGCCTCGAAGTTGTGTCCAAGAATCATCAGTCGATACAGACTCCATATCTGTTCTCGCTGTCATAACTTGTTTGGCATCCTTGCTTCCCAAGGCTACAATTCCTTCCAAAATCCGCTGCTCCTCGTCTGAGCGGTCTTCATCTGCTGTTAGGTGAAGGGCTTGCTCCAGGTCTTCCATGGAAAGATCTGTAGCCGGCACTTCAACGCGACGACCAACCCAAGCTCCAAGACGGACTAGCGGTTTCCAAACGGGCTTCAAAACACTCCGTGCGACAAGCAAGGGGCCCGCGGTAAATTGAGCAAATTGGATGCGATTCGTCGAGGAATAAACTTTTGGAATCACTTCGCCAAAGAGGACAATTAGAAAGGTCACGGCTCCAACATGGAGGGTCCATTTCATCCAGGCCTCCATCTCTGAAGAAGGGAAAAACCGCTCCATGGCCATGGTTGAAATCAGAATAATGACAATGTTGGTCAGATTGTTGAGCACAAGTATGGTGGCTAACAAATGACGCGGTGCTCGCGCTGAATCAGGCTTTTCGAGCAATTCCAAAACCCGCTGGGCTTTGATGGATTGATCTTGGTCACGCGCTCTCTCGAGGTCTTGCAGATCTGATGGCGTTAGGCTAAAAAAGGCGACCTCGGATCCTGATATTAAAGCACTAAACAGAAGCAGAACCGCGATGGCTAGGATGGGCGCGAAATCCGGCGCTGACCACAGTGATGCCAAAAGAAAGGGCGATAGCAGAAAGCTCAAAGGAGGGGCTTCAAGTCAATAAAAAGCTTCAAAACGGCAAATCTGATGCGTCGCCCTCAGGGACACTCGGTGGATTGAATGGAGACGAGGAGACGGGCTCGTTCGCCGATTCTGCCATGGCGCTGTTCGCAGGTTTTGCTTGAGGCTGGGGATCGGCTTTTGTGGCATTTTGATTGTTGCCGACTTGAGGGCTGCCATTTCCTGGGCGGTCGAGAAGCTGCATGACGTCTGCTACGACCTCTGTCGTGTAGCGTTTTTGTCCTTGCTGATCATCCCATGAACGCGTTTTGATTTTGCCTTCGATGAAAACTTGGGATCCCTTGCGAAGGTATTTTTCAGCAGTTTCGGCCATGCCACGCCAGATGACAATATTATGCCATTCTGTTTGCGTGATGCGTTCTCCTGAATTGCGGTCCTTATAGGTCTCAGATGTTGCCATGGGGAATGAGCAAACAGCGACTCCGTTGGGGGTGTAGCGCATCTCCGGGTCTTTGCCTAGGTTGCCTACCAAGATTACTTTATTGACTCCAGCCATGTTTCAAATTTACGCTATGCCACGGTTTTAGATTCTTTTTGTTCAGCGGAATTCTTCACATCGGTCCAACAGCTCTCAAGTACTCGTGGCAACGCGAGTTCCATTGCGCTTTCCCAAGTATGCCATTCCCCCCAATCCAATGACTCATTTTCAGGAAGGAGCCAAAGCCAGAATTGCACATGCAAGCGGCGGTGACTCAGCAGGTGCTTCACGGGTGTTCCGCATGGCCCTCGTGAAATGAGTCGTTCGTTGAGGGAGGCGGGGGGTTGGTCAGTTTCGGCGGCTGGTAGCCCAGGCTTCTCGGAAGTCGGAAAAGCCCACAAGCCACCCCAGACCCCTGAATCGGGTCTTTTATTCATGAGAACAAGACCGTTGTGAACGATGACATGGAATTGGAGGGCGACATCTTGAACCTTGATTTTGCCTTGTTTAAAAGGGGGGAGGGAGCCTTTTTTATGGGGCATAAAGCTGCTGGCGCATTTTTTCTGCAGCGGGCAGCTGGCGCAATCAGGAGCATTCGGAGTGCAAGTCAAAGCGCCCAATTCCATGATGGCTTGATTGTGTCTGCCTGGGTTTTTTGGGTCGACCCAGGCCTGGGCAAAGGTCTCCAAGGGCTTTCGTCCGGATGGCCTGTCAATCGGTTCGTGAATGCCTAAAAAACGACTGAGTACGCGCAAGACATTGCCATCAACGGCTGCGACAGGAGTTTCGAAACAGATGGAGCATATCGCCGCGGCAGTGTAGGTACCGACACCTGGCAGCGCGAGCCATTGATTCATTTCTTGTGGGTACCCGTTAGGAAATTCCTCTGAAATAATTTGAGCTGCTTTGTGCAGGTTTCGAGCGCGGCTGTAGTAGCCAAGGCCCTGCCATTCCTTTAAAACCTCATCGACACTGGCGTTGGCTAAGGCCTGAAAATTGGGCCAGCGATGCATGAATCGTTCCCAATACGCTGTCCCTTGATCGATGCGTGTCTGCTGCATAATCACTTCGCAAAGCCAAGTGCCATAAGGTTCCGGTTTTTCCCTCCATGGCAAGGGCCGTTCATGCTCCAAATACCACCGATGGAGATCACTTCGTAACATGTTCAGGGCCACGTCTTCGGAAAAAGCAGTTTTGGGATGCATAAAGTGGGTAGTATTCAGGACATTCAACGTATTTTTGCACCCCCAAACGGTTTTGGGGTTTCTTTTTTGAGACTGACAAACGTACTAACGCAAGATGACGAAAGCAGATATTGTAAGCAGAATTGCTGACGAAACCGGTATGGAGAAGCAAGATGTTCAAACTACGGTTGAGGCATTCATGCGCTCTGTGCGAGATGGTTTAGAATCTGGACAAAATGTTTACCTCCGAGGTTTTGGAAGCTTTGTTGTGAAAACCCGGGCAGCGAAAACAGGCCGCAACATCCTTGCGAAGCAATCCATTCAGATTCCGGCTCACAACATTCCTTCATTCAAGCCAGCGAAGGATTTTGTTGAAAATGTAAAAACGCAGGTTAAGGTGAAGTAATCCATGCGGAACAGAACAGGTGTCATAGTAACAGTCGTTTTAGGAGCCGCACTCATAGCATTCGTGCTGTGGATGCCGAGGCAGCCTGAATCTTCGGCTATCGCTGATTCTGTTGTTGCTGCTGAAGACGAGGCTTACCTGGATGATCCGGTAGCTGTTGCTGTTGAAAAGGTTTCGGGCGCTAACCCCATGGAAGGCATTTTGGAACTGAGAGCTCTTGCAGAGCAAGACGAGCCTGAAGTGGATGCGGTGGTTTGGTTGGGGGTTTTTGGAATTCAATCGGGCCAGCTTGACAAAGCGCGTGAGCGATTCTCTCAAGCGTTAACCTTGGAACCAGGCCATGTTGAAGCGACATGGCAATTGGCCATGCTCGATATGGAGGAAGGGGCCTACGACCGAGCGGTTGTTGGTTTTGAAGCCTGTATGGATGCTGACGATAGCTATACCAACGGACTTTTCTTTACTGCACGTTGCTATGAAGCAATGGGTAAAACGGAGGCGGCTGTGATTCGTTACCAGCAATACTTACCTTACGCGCCAGATACGGTGATCTCAGCGCGAGTTTTAGATTTTATCACACGATTAGAATCCGGAGGTCTCTCTGGAACAAACGAATAAATTCAACCATCATGCCAAGCGGTAAAAAACGGAAGCGTCATAAGATGTCGACGCACAAGCGGAAGAAAAGATTGCGCAAAAATCGGCACAAGAAGAAGTGATTCGTTCGGGTGAGCACTTAGTGCTCACCCGAATGGGGCGCTTCCTTGCGTTTCATCCGGTTCCTGCGTGAGCAAAGAATTGGTTATCAACTCCGTCTCTGGTGAGGTGGAGATCGCCTTGATGGAAAACGGTCAACTCGTTGAGTTGCATCGAGATCAAGGTAGCAATGGGTTTGCGGTCGGGGATATATTTCTCGGCCGGGTTAGGAAGGTATTGCCTAGTCTGAACGCGTCATTTTTGGACGTTGGACACGAGCGCGATGCCTTTTTGCACTACTTGGACTTGGGTCCGCATTACCGAACTCAACAGCAGTATGTGAAGCGCGTGATGCAAGGCAAAGAGCCCGTGTCAGATTTGGGGAATTTCAAGCGAGAAGCAGAAATTGACAAAAAAGGGAAGATCAAAGACGAAGTGTCTTCTTCCCAGTTGGTCATGGTTCAAGTGGCGAAAGAACCAATTAGCTCAAAAGGTCCTCGATTAACAGCTGAAGTGACCCTTCCGGGGCGTTACCTGGTTTTGGTTCCATTCAGCGAAAAAGTTTCCCTTTCAGGGCGAATCAAAGGCGAGCAAGAACGGACCCGGTTGAAGCGATTGATGCAGAGCATCCGCCCTCCTGGGTTTGGAATCATTGTGCGCACAGTTGCAGAGGAAAAGGGCGCTGCTGACTTGCATGCGGACTTAGAGGACCTAGTCAATCGTTGGGGTGAGTTGCACAAGCGATTGAAGAATGCCAAACCAGGCAAACGGGTTTTGGGCGAGTTGAACAAGACCAGTGCGGTTTTGCGCGATGTATTAACAGCTGATTGCACGAGCATTCGGGTGAATGATCCGGTTTTGGCCGATGAGGTCAAGACCTACTTGCAAACGATTGCTCCCGATAAGGAAGGCGTTGTTAGTGTGAGTAAGGACAAGGATTTGTTCAATACGTTGTCCATTCATCGCCAGATCAAGGCGGCATTCAGCACGCAGGTCAATTTGAAGAGTGGAGCGTATTTGATTGTTGAGCAGACGGAGGCCATGCATGTGATTGACATCAACAGTGGCGGAAGAAAAGCAGGAGCTAAGGACCAAGAAGAGAATGCCTTGCACACGAATCTTGAGTGTGTTAGTGAAATTGCCCGAATCCTGCGTTTGCGGGATATGGGTGGCATCATTTGCATTGACTTCATCGACATGGCGAAGCGCGAGCACAACAAACAACTGACAGACGCCCTGAAGGAGGCGATGCAGACGGACAAGGCCAAGCACAATATTTTACCTCCGAGCCGATTCGGTGTGGTTGAGATGACACGTCAACGGGTTCGGCCTGTAGCCACGATCAAGACTTCTGAAAAGTGTCCAACCTGCTCCGGAACAGGTGCGGTTCAATCATCCATACTCGTTACGGATACGATTGAGAATAGCATTAGCTACCTTGTAGAAGGAGAGGGACATCGCCGGTTGACCATCATGTTGCACCCGATGGTAGAGTCCTACATTAAACAAGGTTGGTTGAAGTCCATTTTGAAGGGCTGGCAAAAGAAGTACCACATCAAAATTCATGTGGAGTCAAACTCCTCATTGGAATTGCTTGAATATCATTTGTACAATCAACTTGGAGAAGAGTTGTCCGTCTGATTTTGAAGTCTCTTGAAACCTAATTGAGGTATTTGGGATAGCACAAGAAAGACTTGACCACGAGTGTGGTCAAGTTTTCCCGATTCCAATGATCAGATGCGTCTCCAAAATCTTTAATCGTGCCATCTTTGAATCGGATTTGGATGCCTCCGGATTCATAGATCCGGTTATCAATGCGTTCACTAATGACGAAATAGCTCGCATCTTCTAAGGAGAGTTTGAAGTCGGCTGCCACACGCTCTAGCTGGATGTCCAACTCATCCTTAGAGAATCCTTGCGAACGCAATTCGATTTGGAAGAGATCACGGTTGATGATGCGACGGCTGAGGTCGCTCAAAATTGGATCGGCATGATGCTGCCATGCTTTCAACGCGCAGAGAATGTCACTATCGTCCAATTGGCAAAAATGACCTAAGATGCTGGGGTCAGCAATGAAGCGGGCCTTATCGAGCGAGTCATGGAGGAAAATTTGCAGTGACGGTGTCGAAAACAATTGGGGGTCGCTCTGAGCGACATGTTTGGCCCTTCTCAGGGCTGACATGAGCATGAATTCAGCACAGAGCACGGTCCGGTGCAAATAGACTTGCCAATACATCAGGCGCCGTGCCATGACAATTTTCTCGATGGAATAAATGCCTTTTTCCTCAACGACCAATTGGCCATCCTCGACGGCCAGCATTTTAATAATGCGTTCACTGCCGACGCGGCCTTCAGCAACCCCTGAGTAAAAGCTATCGCGTGATAGGTAGTCCAACCGGTCCATATCCAACTGGGATGAGATCAATTGATGCAGAAAGCGCTTGGGGTGGTGGTCATTGAAGATGGCTATTGCCGTATCCAAAGCACCGTGCATCTCTTCGTTTAGCCGATTCATGATCAACACCGAAATGTCTTCATGGTTAACGCCTGTGACAATGCTGTGTTCCAAGGCATGACTAAAAGGACCGTGGCCTATGTCATGCAGTAGAATGGCTGCGCAAGCACCTTCGGCTTCTCTTTCACTGATGTCAACCCCCTTCGATCGCAGCACAGAAATGGCCTCCTGCATCAAGTGCATGGCACCAATAGCGTGATGAAAACGGTTGTGCACTGCCCCTGGATAGACCAGATGAGACAGTCCCAATTGCGAGATGCGACGCAAGCGTTGCATGTACGGGTGATCTAACAAGTCAAACGTCAAAGCATGCTGGATCGTGATGAATCCGTAAACCGGATCGTTGAGAATTTTATGTTTGTTGTGATTCAGCATCTTCGGGCCAGATAAGAAATGGGGAGGAACTGCGTTGAGAATAGCCGCAAGATAACGTGTAGCGACCACGTCGGACTTACCTTTGAACAGACACTTTAAAACGATGCAGCGAACTCCACGAATTTTATGGGCGGATGATGAAATTGAACTGCTCAAACCCCATCTGCTTTTTCTAGAAGGAAAAGGCTTTCATGTTACGCCGGTCAACAGCGGAGTGGAAGCCCTCGAATTGCTGGCAACGGGCATTTTTGACTTGGTGTTTCTCGATGAGCAAATGCCCGGACTCAATGGGTTGGAGACGCTTCAACGGATCAAGGAACAACGGCCACACCTTCCGGTCATCATGATCACCAAGAGTGAGGAAGAGCACATCATGGAGGAGGCGATTGGTTCCAAGATCAGTGATTACTTGATCAAACCGGTGAATCCTAATCAGATTTTGCTGGCCGTCAAAAAGAATTTGGATGAAAAGCGATTGGTCAGTGAGAAGGCCATGACAGACTATCAACGTGAGTTTCGTGAACTGTCCATGCAAATGATGGGACGGTTGGATGCGCGTGATTGGACGGCGATTTACCAACGGCTTGTGCACTGGAAATTGGAGTTGGAGAAGTCAGAAGATGCTGGCATGCGAGATGTCTTGGAAATGCAATTCAAGGATGCCGATCGACAATTCTCTAAGTATTATCAAACCTCGTATGAGGAATGGATGGCGGCTTCAGATGAAGACCATCCGACACTTTCGCACCGTCTGTTGCCCGAGCGATTGCCCCAGATTTTAGCCGATGTTGGTGACAAACGACCGGTGTATCTCGTTGTCATTGACAACTTGCGCATGGACCAATGGAGAATGATTGAACCGCTGTTACTCAACCGCTTCCGCGTTATTCGATCGGAGCCCTATTTCTCCATGTTGCCGACAGCAACACAGTATTCGCGGAACGCCTTGTTCGCTGGTCTAACTCCTGCTGAAATCGCGCGAGTATATCCAGAGTATTGGGTGGATGAAGATCAAGAGGGAAGCAAGAATAAATTCGAAGCACAGCTGTTTGATCAATTGCTGAAGCGATTGGATTTCAAAGGAAAATCGGGTTACCACAAGGTGACCAATTTGGCTGCAGGAAGAAAATTGGTAGAACAATTTCATCAAACCAAGGAAAATGATATCACTGCGGTGGTTTATAATTTCGTGGACATGCTCTCCCATGCGCGCTCTGAGATGGACGTGCTCAAGGAGTTAGCGGAAGACGACGCTGCATACCGATCCTTAACATTGTCTTGGTTTGAACACAGCGCATTGCGCGAGTTGTTTGACCAAATGGCCGCTTTCAATGCCCGGGTCATTATCACCACGGACCATGGAACGGTGCGGGTAAACCGTCCAATTCAAGTCAAAGGGGATCGAAAAACCAATTCGAATCTGCGATATAAAGTGGGGAAAAATTTGGGGTACAAAGCATCGGATGTTTTTGAAGTTCGAGATCCCTTGGCCTTTGGATTGCCGCGCCCACAAGTGAGCTCCTCCTACATTTTTGCGCGGGAAGACGATTTCTTAGTTTACCCGAACAACTACCATCACTTTGCCCAGAACTTTAAAGACACTTTTCAGCACGGAGGCATCTCCATGGAAGAAGTGATCATCCCCTGGGTAGAAATGGATCCTGTCGATACCTTGTGAGTGAGATGCCGAAGAAGCAACTTTTTGACTCCGGTTGGTACGTCCTGGATTCTTTAGAATCTGTGGTGGAGCATTTGAATGCTGCCATGAAGCAAGTGCTGTTGCCCAATGCACAGGGCGGTTATTCGGGAGTGGTTGCGCTGCATGGGCCGATGGGGGTGGGAAAGACCACTTTAGTCAATGCGCTATGTCAATTTTGGGGAGTCCAAGGAGGCACGGCGAGTGCAACATTTGGTTTAGTCAATGCCTACAAAGCGGGAGATTGGTCCATTTTTCATCAGGATTTATACCGATTGAGCGGGGAAGAGGAGGCTTGGGAATTGGGGCTTTCGGAGTACTTCGAAGGGGATGCCTTGAATCTTGTCGAGTGGCCTGAGCGCGCACCGGGCTTGATGCCTGATGATGCGTTGCTGTTAGAGTTGCAGATGGAGTCGCCATCGGATTCTCCTGCTCGAAGAGCGATTCTTTGGCAAATGGAGGCTTCATAAGATTGGTTTTAGTACTTTGACCCACGGACATGAACGAAAAAAGCAAAGGAATCCAATCGCTAGCCCGCGAGGCGGCGCTTCTCCCACAGGAAGAGGTGTTGCAGATCACATCAAAGACCAGTGAGTTGGTGATCGGCATTCCGAAGGAAGAGAGTTTGCAGGAAAAACGTGTCGCTTTGGTGCCTGAGGCCGTTGCGCTGCTTGTGGCCAGAGGCCATCAAGTTCTTATTGAGACAGGGGCAGGAGCCCAAGCCCACTACTCAGACGGGGATTACAGTGAATCAGGTGCGCGCATTGTATACGATCGTCGCCAAGCGTTTCAGACGGGCATTGTCATCAAAGTAGAGCCTCCGACGATGGAGGAAGTCGAATTGATGGGCATGCGCCAAACCTTGATCAGTGCGTTGCAATGGACTGTTCAGCCAACAGGCTTGTTGGCGGCTCTGGCAGCCAAGAAGATTACGGCGATTGCCTGGGATTTCATTCAAAATGAGAATGGAATTTTCCCGCTGGTTCGGGCCATGGGAGAGATCGCCGGCAACTCGGCCGTGCTAATCGCCGGTGATTTGCTCGCAGGTCCCCATGGAAGAGGGACGTTGTTTGGAGGCGTTTCAGGAGTCCCTCCGACCGAAGTCGTCATCATTGGAGCGGGCACTGTTGGAGAGTTTGCGGCACGCGCAGCGCTGGGTTTAGGGGCCACCGTGAAGCTGTTCGATGACAGCCCCAATCGCTTGATTCGGTTGCAAAACGCCCTAGGACAGCGGTTGTGGACTTCTACGCTACAGCCTTCCGTTCTCAGTGAAGCCTTGCGCACAGCGGATGTTGCAATCGGGGCTATTCGGGGGACGGGTCAACGCACGCCGATGGTAGTTTCTGAACCGATGGTCGCCGGGATGCGGAAAGGAACAGTCGTTGTTGACGTGACGATAGATCGCGGAGGATGTTTTGAGTCAAGTCGAATTACGTCGCATGAGCGTCCGACTTTCATTGAAATGGAAGTGATTCACTATTGCGTCCCGAACATTCCTTCACGCGTAAGTCGCACTGCTTCAAAAGCCTTGAGCAACATCATGGCTCCATTGCTTTTGGAATTTGCAGCGGATGGGGGGGTAGAAGATTCCATCAAACAAAACCGATTGGCCCGTTCAGGGGTTTACATGTTCCACGGAAGCTTAACGCACCCCGGACTCGCAATGGAATCCAAGCTTCCTTTTAAAGATTTGGACTTGTTGCTTGCGACGCTTTGAGATTTGTGGGACGTCCGTCCTTGCTTGAAATCATAACGATTCTAGGTTGGTTTTGCTGGCACCACTGACCGCTTTCTTGATTTCATGCAGTTTGAGCAAGGCATCCAATGGAGTGAGCTCGTCGATGTTTAAATCTAAAATTTGTTCTCTGACTTGTTCCAAAACAGGGTCATCAAGCTGGAAGAAACTCAATTGAACATCCGAGGCAGTGGGCAAAGTGACGCGATTCACTTGCGGTCCAGTTGTTGTGCTTGATTCTTGATCCCAATCCGTTCTGCTCGCTTCAAGTTCCCTGAGGACTTCCTCTGAGCGGCGTACGATGGACTTGGGCATTCCCGCCAATTTCGCGACGTGGATCCCGAATGAGTGATTGCTTCCACCTGCGACTAGCTTGCGCAAGAAGACGATTTGTTGGTTGACCTCTCGGACACTGACATTGAAATTGCGTATGCGGGGAAAACGTTCCTGCATCGCATTCAATTCATGATAATGCGTTGCGAACAAAGTCAATGGGCGAGTTGAGGGATTCTGATGAAGAAATTCGGCGATGGCCCAAGCGATGCTCACGCCATCATAGGTGCTGGTTCCTCGACCAATCTCATCCATCAAGATCAAACTGCGGGACGTCAGGTTGTTGAGAATGGAAGCCGTTTCATTCATCTCAACCATGAAGGTGGATTCTCCCGAAGAAATGTTGTCCGAAGCACCGACCCGCGTGAAAATCCGATCTAAAACCCCCAAGTCTGCCGAGGCGGCGGGTACAAACGACCCCATTTGGGCCATTAAACTGATGATGGCTGTCTGACGCAAAAGCGCAGATTTCCCGGCCATATTGGGCCCTGTGATCATCAGTATTTGCGCTTGTTCCGGGTCGAGCGTGACGTCGTTCGCGATGTATGATTCTCCGAGCGGGAGCGCGCGTTCAATGACAGGGTGTCTTCCTTGTGAAATGCGAAGACCTTGTTCAACCTGCATGCGAGGTCGGACATAGCTACCGGACTCGGCGAGGACGGCTAGGCTTGACAGCACGTCCATTTGGCCCATGACCAGAGCGTTCTCCTGCAACGCTGCAATTTCATCCCCGACAGCGAGTACGAGTTGCTCGTAACAGGCCTGTTCCAATCGACCAGAGCGCTCTTGGGCATCCAAGATGCGCGTTTCGAGTTCCTTGAGTTCCTCGGTGATGTAGCGTTCGGCTTGAGTCAGGGTTTGTTTGCGAATCCACTCCTCGGGCACCTTGTCTTTGTGTGTGTTGCGCACTTCCAGATAGTACCCGAATACTTGGTTGTAATCAATCTTGAGTGAAGTGATTCCTGTGCGCTCAGTCTCGCGCTCACAAATGGCAGCCAATGCGCTTTTTGCATCGTACTTCAACTGGCGCAATTCATCCAATTCAGCGTGCACTCCGGTCTTGATCACGGACCCTTTATTCACCGAGAGTGGAGCCTCGTCCTCCAATTCTCGGTCGAGTCGCTGAAGTAAGGCGTCGCAAGGCGTCAATCGTTCGAGATAGGCGAGAAGCGCGTCGTGTCCTGCTGATAAGGCTGCAATGGCCTGGGTGCCACGCAGCCCAGCACGCAATTGAACCAGTTCACGCGGATTGATTCTTCCCGAGCTCGCCTTCGATGCGAGCCGTTCTAAATCGCCCATGGATCCCAGGTGCGCTTGAATGGCCGAGCACATCTCCTCGTCTTGCAAAAACAAATCAACGGCCTCGTGGCGTTGGCTGATTGAAGCGACATCGGTCAATGGCATAACGAGCCATCGACGCAGACACCGCGCACCCATGGGAGAGCCCGTGTGGTCCATTGTTTGGACCAAGGAGATGCCATCTTCCTGAGAAGGCCTCAAGATTTCCAGATTGCGAATGGTAAACCGATCCAGCCACAAAGTTCCGTCTTCCGTTAGCTTCCGAATATGGCGAACGTGCTTGGGGTGATCATGCCGCGCGTGTTCGAGGTAATGGAGGATGGCGCCTGAAGCAATGGTGGCATCGGGGGACTGGGCTAAACCAAAACCTTTCAGTGAACCGCTATCAAATTGGTTGTGGATCCGTTCAACCGCATAATCTTGTTTGAAGACCCAATCGTCCAAACGACTTAAATGCCAGTCTGTTCCAAATTGGTGTCGAATTTCCGATTCATGCGGCTTGGAGCACAGCAATTCCGATGGTTGGTGTGCCCGAAGAAGCCGCTCAATTAAATCAACAGATCCTTCAGCGGCACTGAAGTCTCCTGTAGAAATGTCGAGCAGAGCCAACCCGCAGCCTTTTTTGGACCAGTGGACTGCGGCCAAATAATTGTTGCTAGAAGATTCAAGGACTTGATCATGATAAGACATGCCGGGAGTAACCAACTCTGTCACCCCTCGTTTGACAATTCCAACAGCCTGTTTGGGGTCTTCCAATTGGTCACAAACGGCCACACGATGACCAGCACGCACCAACCGCGGAAGATAATTGTCCAATGAGTGGTGGGGGAATCCAGCCAGTTCAATTTCAGATGCACTCCCATTCCCTCGCTTCGTCAATACAATGCTGAGAACGCCGGCTGCAGTGATGGCGTCTTCGCCAAAGGTTTCATAGAAATCACCGACTCGGAAGAGCAACAAGGTATCCGGGTATTTGGATTTTACCCGGTTGTATTGCTGCATCAACAGTGTCTCCTTCCTGGCCATGAGTTGGGTCAGGCCACCTTCAGGCCCGTTTGAGCATCTTGATCGAATCGGCTTTCTGCGTATTTCCGGTTGACCGTCAAAGATTTGTTGTCCGTTCCAGGCATTTCAAACATGGCATCATTCAAAATGGCCTCCATAATGCTTCTTAAACCGCGAGCTCCCAATTTGAATTCAACCGCTTTTTCCACCATATAGTCCAATCCGGAACCATCGAATTTCAACTCGATGCCATCCATTTCGAACAGATGAATGTATTGCTTACACAGGGCATTCTTGGGTTCTACTAAGATGCGTCTCAATGCGGCAGGGCTCAATTCTTGCAAGTAGGTGATGACAGGGAATCGACCGATTAACTCGGGAATCAAGCCAAAACTCCGCAAGTCCACCGGAGCGACGTATTGTAAAATTTCATCGGAATCGAGAGTGATTCCTTCCTGTTGATAGCCAATGGACGACCGCTTGATGCGACGTTCGATAATCTGTTCAATTCCGGAAAAAGCTCCACCACAAATGAACAAGATGTTTTTGGTGTTGATGGATATGAGCTTCTGTTCTGGGTGCTTTCGCCCTCCTTGAGGTGGGACGCTCACATCTGCACCTTCGAGCAACTTCAAAAGTGCCTGCTGCACACCTTCTCCGCTCACGTCTCGTGTTATGGATGGATTGTCGCTTTTGCGGGCGATTTTGTCAATCTCATCAATGAAAACGATGCCTCGTTCAGCGCGCTCGACATCGAAGTCTGCGCTTTGAAGCAAGCGAGAGAGAACACTCTCGACATCTTCACCGACATACCCTGCTTCCGTTAAAACAGTCGCATCGGCAATGCAAAAAGGGACGTCCAACATCCGAGCAATGGAGCGAGCGATCAATGTCTTACCTGTGCCTGTCTGACCAATCATGATCACGTTGGACTTGTCTATTTCCACATCGTCGCCCTTTGGGATGTACGACAAACGCTTGTAGTGATTGTAGACAGCTACACTGATGGTGCGCTTGGCATCGTCTTGTCCAATGATGTACTCGTCCAGATGCTTTTTGATTTCAGCTGGGATTTTCAATTGGAGTTCGGGTGCAGCGTTTTGCTGCACCCGCTCTTCACGAATGATACTCTCGGCTTGCTCGATACAGTGGTCACAGATGTGTCCGGTAACGCCTGCAATGAGTACGGTAACGTCTTCTTTGCTTCGTCCGCAAAAAGAGCAATTTATAGGCTGTTCACTCATGTTATTCTAACAGAAAATGGGAGGCGTTATTTGCGCTCGAGAACTTCATCAATCATGCCATACTCCTTAGCCTCAGCCGCAATCATCCAGTAATCTCTGTCTGAATCATTCCAGACTTTCTTCGATGTTTGCCCTGAATGGCTGGCGATGATGTCATACAGCTCCTTCTTGAGTTTTTGGATTTCACGGGCTGTGATTTCAATGTCGGATGCTTGACCGCTGGCTCCTCCCAGTGGTTGGTGGATCATGACGCGGCTGTGCTTCAAGCCTGTTCGCTTGCCGGCAGCACCTGCACAGAGTAAAACAGCTCCCATTGAAGCGGCCATGCCGGTGCAAATCGTGGCAACATCCGGACGGATGTATTGCATGGTGTCATAAATCCCCAAGCCAGCATATACAGAGCCGCCTGGTGAATTGATGTAGATCTGAATGTCTTTTGTGGGGTCAGTAGACTCCAAAAAGAGTAGCTGCGCCTGGACAATGTTGGCGATATAATCGTCAATGCCCGTTCCTAAGAAGATGATGCGATCGGCCATCAATCGAGAAAATACGTCCACCTCACGGAAAGGCATTTGACGTTCTTCAATTACGGTCCGGGTCATGTTGTCGGCACCGTATGCGAAAGAAATGTAATCCCTCACGGTTTGGCTACTGAGTCCGCGGTCTTTTGCTGCGTACTTCAGGAATTCATTGCGGTCTGTCATGCTCCAAAATTACGCCGCAAAAGCCTCACGAGCCGGGGACTTTATCCAAAGACTTTTGGATTTTGTACACGAAAAATTGAACACAGGAAAGTCGAAGTGCTCAATCCATACTTTCTTGGATCTCAACCTCAGCGAACTGCGGCTGCGAGCTTGGCGAAATCTTCGTAGCTCACCTGCTTTTCCTTGATGTTGACGCGAGTTTTGAGGTTGTCAACCACTTTGCGTTCTATGATCAAATCTGCAATTCGACGACGCTCCTCCTCATTGGAAAGTGCGTTTTTAGCGAAGTTGTCGAGCATCTCTCCTTCAAGGGGCATGCCATATTGCGCGTATTGCGCACCGATGACTCTCTTGGCTTCTTCTTCGAGCTCCTCAGTCGTCACCCGCATGTCGGTGTCCTTCATGACCGCTTGCTGCATCAACTGCCATCGCATGGATTCCGCATAATTCGGATATTCCTTTTCAAGCTGTTCATCTGAGAGGGGCTTTTCATTGCTCATTTGAATCCAGCGCTTCAAAAAGGCATCGGGCATCTGGATCTTCATGTGATCAATCAAATCAACAGCGAAGCGCCGACGGAAGACGAATTCCGCGTCCCGATCAAATTGGAATCCGAGCTCAGCAATCACTTTCTCTCGAAAGTCTTTTTCATTGCTCACAACATCTTTTCCCAAGACTTTGTCCCAAAGCTCTTGGTTGTTTTCGTGCGGCGCAAGGCGCTTGACTTCTTTGACTTCAAACGAAAACTTGCTTTTCAAGTCATGTGCTTGGTCGTGTGTGATGCCGAGCAATTTGCCCAAGTCATCGTGGTTGTGCGAAACCTTGTGCGGGTCCACGACAAATGTGTCACCCACTTTCGCGCCAAGGAGCATTTTCTTCGTTTTGCGATCATCCAAGTGCTCCAATGCAATGTTGGACTCATTGGTGATGCCTTCTTCTAACGGGGTGTCGTCCGCGCCGAGTTCTGTGAAGATGCCCATGAGCAAATCCGTGTCATTGGCTTCTGCCGGTTCGCTAATGCTGCCATGTCGTCTCTTGTGATCCGTGACGCTGGCTTCAATGGCTTTCTTGTCCACCTTAATGATGTGACGCGTGAATTTGGCGCTGCGGCCAAAGGTCAAATCGATGGTAGGAGCGAGACCAATTTCATAAGCGAAGGTGAAAATGCTAGGCTTTTCCCAATCACCTGATGAGGCAGAATCTGATTTTGGAATGGGGTTCCCCAAAATTTCAAGTTTCTCTTCTTGGATGTATTGTCCCAATAGCTCCGAGATGATTTTATTCATTTCGTCAGCCAAAACGGGCGTCGCATATTGCTTTCGAATCAAAGCCATGGGCGCCTTGCCTTTTCGGAAGCCTGGAATTTGAGACTTCTTGCGATAATCCTTCAAGATTTTGTCTACACGTCCTTCGTAGTCACTCGGTTCAACGGTAACCGTCAAAGTCGCGGTCAAATCATCGATGTTATTCCGGTTGATTTGCATGGTTCAGTGGGGTTGGTCGGGCACGAATTTGCTCGGAAATTCGTTCTGGATACCTTGGTTCTAAGTTGCTTCTTCCCAGGCTGTGCGGGTGGAGGGACTCGAACCCACACACCTTGCGGCACTAGATCCTAAATCTAGCGTGTCTACCAATTTCACCACACCCGCAGTCCTGAGAAGGAGCGCAAAGGTAGGAATCCAAATATTTCGATGGAACTTGCAGGCGGATGAAATTCAATATTTTTATCAGACTTGGCGTTAAAGGGCTTGTCCTGCTCATTTTTTTCGCCAAATCTATTTTTTCTTGGGGAGGGGAGTCTTCGCTGCAAGATTCGATTAAACGAGCTCCACGAGTTAAGATTCTCACAGCGGATGTGATTCTTCGGGACATGAGTCAGCCTGATGTGCAGCGTCTAGTGGGTGAGGTTTTACTGCAGTACCGAGATGTTTTCTTATCCTGTGATAGCGCTTGGCGATATGATGATGGTCGCTTTACGACCATGGGGCGGGTGAGGATGCGAGATGATTTTAACGTGTTAACGGCGGAGGCCATGGAGGTTGACCCCATGCGGGAGTCGACAAGAGCCTGGTCACGCCATCCCAATTGGGTGGTGATGAAAAGTGAGCAAGGAGAATCCGAATCTCAAGAGCTGGTGTATGATATGGACAAACGAACTGTGCGCTATGATTTTGGTGGGACTTTGACTCAAGAGGGGACTCGGATGGTTTTTGATTATGGTCAATGGAACGAGTCGGCTTCGACCCTGATGTTGGGTGGCAATGTTTCCATTGACGATGGTCAGGATCGGATTTTGTCCGATTCGCTGCATCTGGTGCAAGTCGATCAGCAGATTGAGTTCTTTGGGGAATCAGTGATCATGTCGAAGGATTCGTCACTCGAATTGCATTGTAAACGGGGACAATACAGCAGCACTTCTCGTTCGGGTTGGTTTGGAGGGGATTCTCTCAGTGAACCTGCCTGGGTCCGACAAGAATCCAGGCTGCTTCAGGGAGATAGTTTGATTCTTCCCTCGGATTCTGCGGCGCCGCGGGAGGCTTGGGGACGTGTGGTTCTTCGCGATACCGAAGAGCTTTGGCACTTGGAAGGAGTTCGAGCCAAGCAATTCATGAAACGTTCAGAGGAAGGTTTGTCCATGTTGGTTGGGGATGCAAAAACACCTGCTTTGCTCACCGATGCGAGTGGCCAAGACACGCTGTATGTCCAGGCGGATACGTTGCAGTTGGATGCTCATAGCATCCGGGCCTGGCCACAAGTTATATTGGAGCAAGGGCCCTCAATGGCGCTTTGTGATACGTTAATTTGGAATGAGTTGGACAGTTCAATCCAGCTGCAGCATGAGCCCTTGTTGTGGATGGAGGGCCAGTTTTTGCGCGCGGATTCCGTGACCATGATCATGGTGCAAAATGCGCCTGGAAGACTGCATGCATGGGGCCACGTCGGATTGATGTACCCCGCAGGAGACTCCTGCTATCAGCAAATTGCTGGTCGAGATTTGCAAGGGCGTTTTCGCGAAGGAAAACTCAAGGAAATTGAAGTAACGGGGAATGCCGAGCTTGTATACTTCGACGCAGAATCTGAAGAGGTGCCCTGCGGAGAATTCAATCGAGCTGCCTGCAGCAGTCTTCGGATTGAGTTGGAAAACGGTCAGGCCAAAACCATAGCGTTGCTTGACGACCCAGCGGGCGTTTGGACTTCTTGGGCCTCACCTGAAGCCAGTCCAATCATTGAGTCGTTGCATTGGCAGGATCCGCCCAAGTCGGTTCAAGTTCAACGAAGGCGTGACTGAAGATTGTGCTGAACGGTTTGATGCGGCTGCAAAAAAGCAGTGAGCGCTCACAAATCACATCACAACAGAGCCTAACCCTTTCGGTTGTTTGCCTCGGGTCGACAACAGGCAAGACCTCAATGGATGGCAATTCAGCGGTCGAACGCGACCGTTGAATTGTTCCATTCATCGAATGCGGAGAAAGGATGAAGACGATTCAAATGTGGTGCGTAGGTTTTTGTTTTTTAAGCGTTGCCTTTAGTGCGTGCAGTCAAATCCCGGGTTTTAGTCTCTTGGAAACAGGGAATTGGAAACAGACTTCTTGTGCTTTGGAACATTGGACCGCCTTCGACGCCTTCGCAGCCAACTGTGCGGCACCTGTGGGAGAGCAAATGCATTTTCGAATAGACGCGGTGTTGGTCAATTCGGCCGTTCTTTTTCAAAGCATGTGGGGACATGAGATTCCTTGGGGAGAACACGAACGTCTGGTGGTTTTTGGAGGAGCGAAACGAGAGAGCTTTCCACAAGAGAGCGGGGCTTTATGGTCTGTTTTGTGGAGGGCAGAAAGCCGTATAAAACAAGGGGAAAACGCGTGGCGTCCTTTCGTGGAATGGTCCAGTCCGCTGAGGGCTTCAGTCATCCAGGCGGCTTCAAAGTTGCGTTTTGGCGGAATGTATTTACGCGATTTTGAGCGGGGTGATATGCGGGTTTCCTGGCAATGGCTAGAGCCATCATGGACGTTGGATTTACAGGTGTCTTACGAGGTGTATGATTGGTTTTCTGTGGGGTTTTCCGGACAATGGCAGCCTCGAATTTGGGGGTTGAATTGTCGGGCGTCTATTCAGGGTGTTGAAGGTCGTTTTGGTCTAGCTCCTGTTCCAATGGGAGGCTGGCGATCTCGATGGATTTGCTCGAAAGAAAGGGAGCGATGAGGTCTGTTCGCTTGTTCACCCTTGTCTTGGGTCTTTTTCCATGCGGCATGTGGAGTCAAATGGATGCTTTAGAGCGATTTCTGGAAGAGCAAGTGGTTTTGGGAGATTGGGACCCGCACGAAGCTGCGAGTGTGATTCATCACATCGCTTCTTTTGGTCAGCCTGTCGTACCTCAAGAAGCCGGGGCTATTCAGGGGCTGAGACCGTCTTCTATCTCTGCTTTGGAAGCGGAGATATCGTGGATTTCTTTGTGCACGGGGGTTCTAGGACAAGCGGAAAGCAAGCGCTCTCGTCTGACGGGAAGTTGGACTGCCCGGGTCGTAGCTCCTCGTTTTAACGAGGTATTGGAAAACCGTTCGCGTCATTCGATTCGAATGAAGAAGCAAGGCCATTGGGCACTTCGTCTGGATCGGGGTCTAGAGTCCAATCGCCTTGAACATGTTTCAGGCCACCTCATTTTCAAGAATCTTCGGAAGAAATCAACGATTGTTGTTGGAGACCATGTCTTGCGATGGGGCATGGGATTGAATGTTTGGGACCAAAGCCCTTTTGCCGGCCTGAACGAGGCGGTGAGTGTTTTGCCTGCAGCTCACTGGTTGACTCCAAGCTGGGGAGCACTTGCAAGCCAGCATCGCAGCGGTGTTGCTAGGACCGGGGAGCTTGGATCCTGGCGGCTCGCCTCCAGTATCTCAATGGCAGGTCATGTGATGATGGATGCACCGACCGAACCGGTTCAATGGCGCAATACAAGTTGGTTTGAGGCGAGGTCAGTGGAGGGGCTGAGCCGAATTAGGGAATTGCGGTTGTCTCAATTGATTCGGCGCCAATTGGATTGGGGCAGTCTAGGGGTCGTGGCTGAGGGCGGGGCATTTCTTCAAATTGATTCATTGAAGGAGAATTTTGGTTGGTTTGGATTTCATGCTGAAGGGCATTGGAACAATGTGCGCTGGGCTGCTGAAACGAGGCACTTTGATGCCGAGCATGCGCTTCGCTTGACTTGCTTGAAGAATCTCGGGGTCCATTGGGATGTCTATGGGTCGTTGGAGCACCAGCAGAACGCACATCCTGCATGGAGGTGGAATGATGCGAAGTCAGGAGAAGGCACTCGATTTATTTGGGGGGGGCAGAAACTGGAGAGTGCTCAATCGAAATGGAGCGGGACATGGAGAGCGGAAACGTGGGGGAGTGGAGATGACCGAGATAAACGAACAATGCGCATTCGTTGCAAGGCTTTGCTGTGTTCGAGTGAATCAACTCAGATACAACTTCGCTTTCAATGGCAGGCTGAGTCAGACCACCATGGGTGGATGTCTCCAACTTGGCGCCAGGGTGTTAGGTTGCAACGCGAGCAATCCGGTTTAAAAATACGATGTCAAGCCTCGATGACTTCAGGAACAGGGAGTTTAAGTGGATTGGGACTAGGGGTTTCGTTTTGGCTGGAGGGAAAACAGACTCTCTGGCGCTGGAAAGTCGCGGCATCCAGTTGGAGAGTTCAAGAGGGCGATCAGTTGTATGGAGCAGAGCCCACAATGCAGGGTGTAGGAACACAAATAATGACGGGAACAGGAAGCCGTTTGAGTTGGTGGTGGGGGTATGAGTTGAATCGAGCTGTTTCTTTTCATTGGGTGGGACATGCGATTGTCCGGTCTGATCGGTTGTCCAATTCAAGCGGAGGTTTTTCAACGGAAGGACCGGTGCAAACAGCTATGGATTTTCGGCTGACTGTATCCTTGTGATGGTATCTTAGCGAAAATGACAGGGCCATGGCGAATACTGCGGATATAAAAAACGGGCTGGTAATCAACCACAATCATGGATTGTGGCAGGTCATCGAATTTCTTCACGTAAAACCCGGCAAGGGGGCCGCATTTGTGCGGACGAAGTTGAAAAACCTTGCCACAGGAAAAGTGGTTGACCATACGTTCAATGCCGGAGTGAAGATAGAACCAGTGCGCATTGAGGTTCATGAATACCAGTACATCTACAACGACGATGATATTTACTATTTCATGAACCTTGAGTCATTCGAGCAGATCCCCGTTCAGAGAATGGTGATCAATTCTCCCGAGTTTCTGAAAGATGGCTCGGTTTGTAAGCTTCAGTTTCACGCGGCAGAAGAGCGTGTGTTAAGCTGTGAGTTGCCGACCCACGTGGAGACGGAGATCACCTACACAGAGCCGGGAATCAAGGGTGACACTGCGACCAATACCATGAAGCCAGCTACGACCGATACAGGTGTAGAAATTCGGGTGCCGTTGTTCATTAACACGGGAGATTTGGTTAAGGTCGATACGCGAACAAAAGACTACGTAGAACGCGTTAAAAAGTAAACATGCCGCATAGCGTACAGCGACTCGAACAGCGTCTTGAACTGCAGGATTACAAGCTCAGTGCTTTGTTGGAGGTTACGCGTGGGATCAACTCTCGAGCGACTGAAGTCCAATTGCTGGACATGTATCGAGAGAGTCTATCCGAATACTTGGGGATTAACCGGTTGGTTCTTTATGCATACGATGAGGGGTGGAAATGCCTCTTGCAAACGGGCGTTGAGGGTGTTATTCCTGCGATAACGGACCCTGGGTTTTTTGAACAGGAAGGCATGATTTCATTGAGATCGACAGCAGGAGATCACCAGTTTGATGTGGTCATTCCTGTGACGCATGACGGGATGCCATTGGCCTATTTGCTTGCAGGTGAAACGGCTGAAGGTCGCGGTGTCAGTCCCGTTGTAAAGCACTTGAATTTTATCCAAACGTTGACCAATGTTCTGGTTGTTGCCTTGCAAAACAAACGTTTGGAGGAGGAACGAGTTGTTCAGGAGGCGACACGCAGAGAATTGGAGTTGGCAGCGGACATGCAGACATTGCTTGTTCCAACTAGCTGGCCAGTTGACCAAGATGTGGATGTGACAGCGTATTACCAACCGCACCATGAGGTTGGAGGGGATTACTATGATGTGTTTTCTGTGGATGAAGAGCGATTGGTTTTTTGCATGGCGGATGTCAGCGGAAAAGGGATTGCGGCTGCATTTTTAATGTCCAACTTTCAGGCCAACGTGCGAGCCATATTTCAATATGAACCGGATGATTTGCAGGGCACCGTTATGCGCTTAAACAACCGTGTGATGGAAAATGCTCGAGGAGAGAAGTACATCACCATGTTTGCGGGTGTTTATTATCGCACTACGCGGGAATTTCGCTACGTCAATTGTGGCCACAACCCCCCTGTTTTGACGGCGGCTGACGGCACGTCCAATCAGTTGATGTTGGGGTCTGTTGGATTGGGCATGTTCCACGAGATCCCTTCAGTAGAATGCGGGGTGGAAAAAGTGCCCAGAGGCAGCACGCTAGTATGCTATACTGATGGGCTTGTGGAACAGGAGAATTTGGAGGGAGTTCCATTTGGCATGCAGCGTATGGAAGACATTATTTGCGAACGCCGTGGTATGCCTGTAACGGCCATCCAGTCGGCGTTGCTTGAAGAGGTGGAATCATTCAGAGGGGACGAACCGCGGTTCGATGACACCGCGTTGCTTGTGGCTCGCTTCAAGTAGTCACGACCAACGTTCTCTCCGCTTTTGATAAGGACGCCTTCAGGTCCAAGGCGAGCATGAGGGCAAAAAAGCCCCAAAACAGAGCGCTCGCTTTGTCAGTGTCCAAATAGTTATTGAGGACGCCGTGCACGAAGTAGGTCATCAATCCCAGAAACACACCCATCGCGAGAATGCGATCTTCTCTATCGTTCAAGGTCCGTTGCAAGCGAAAGCCCCAATGGAGGCAAAACCCCAACAAGCAGAGAACCCCAATTAATCCGGGGACTCCTTGTTCTGCGAGCGGTCCTAGGTATTCACTGTGAGCATTTCCTCCATCCGCATTGTTGGTGCTAATGATGGTGCGGTCTTTTGATTGCTGGAAAGGCGCGTAAACGAATTGATATGTCCCAGCTCCCCACCCAACGACGGGGCGTTCTGCGAAAAGAGCGAGGGCAGCATTCCAACGATTAAGACGCTCCAAGTTCGATGCGTCGCTTGAGACGTTGGAGATGGACTCGACATGTTCGGATAAATCATCCGATGAATCTTGGTTGTTGCGTTCGAGTTGAATAACCAAAGCGTCCCGTGCAAACCAACCGAAGGCTAAGACGATGAGTCCAATGGATAAAAGTGTTTTCAATTGAAAACCGACGCGCATGAGGCCCCAGAGAACTCCCACCGCGACGAGAGAAACCCAAGCCGCTCGTGTATACGATAAGATCAGTCCAACGCCAATGATACACAAGGCTCCCGCAAGCAAAGCTTTGACAAAAGGCGAGAAACGCTTGAAGAAGAGCAGCGAGGACAAAGGAGGGGTGATCATTGCGAGCACGGCTCCATAAGATGTGTGGTCCTTGAAAAATGGCTTCATGACCCAATGTCCTGCGTCTTTCTCAAACCCAAATCCGGCATGTCGAATCACCGTATAGATCACGACGACACAAAGCGGAAAGGCATAGGCCATAATAAACTTGTGTCGATGGGCGGGTTGATGCACAAAAAAATGCCCCAAGAACCAGAGAAATCCGACAATAAACCAAGTCCGTGCAATGAGGAATTTCAAAGACACAATTGGGAACTCGCTTGTGATGGTCGTAATCAAAATCCAAGCGAGAGAGATGCTAACGAGTCGGGAAAAAGGGTGTTGTAATACGCGTTTTTCGATGGGCCAACCCCGCAAAGCGCGCAATGCGAATAGTCCGAGTAAGCCCGCTAGCAGGGGTTCAGTCGGCAAATACAAGCCGATGCCTCCGATCTCAAGGTCTTCCAAGCTCAGACTCAACGGGACACATGCAATCAACACCAATATGAGCACATCAAGTCGTGCGAACGCAAGCCAAATCATTCCAATGACAGCAGGGAGCAAAGCCAGCCATGGCCATTCATAATAAAGAGCTGTGCTCAAAGCCACAGCAAATAGGCCAATAGACCAATGAGCCAGTTTGTGCATCGAATGCGATGCCATCATGCCTCCTTCGGAGCGTTGAGGTTTTCCGCGGCCAGCAGGGCGAGCAATGCAAACAACAGGACGCTAGCGACACTCATGACGACAATTAACCAGCGAATGGGCTTGGCTTTTTTGTCTGCAGGCGCGGCATAGTCTACAATGAAGGCAGAGGGCATTTGAGTTTCGGCATCCAACTTCATTAACTCAAAACGCTTTTTGAGAATGGCCTCACGGTCATAAGCCGCTTCGATGAGATTGGAAAGCTTGTTGAAGGCATTGGCGTACTGAGAAATCTCAGCCATTTGTTGCCGGATTTTCTCTGCATTCGCTGTTGAACCCTTGGCAATAGCCGTGGCATATTGTTCATTGAGTCCTTCAATCTGTGTGGCGAAGTCATAGACACCGAGCTCATAAAGTTTACCGAGTTGCGTTTCCATGTCCGTAATCTCAGTTTGCACTTGCTGCAAAGACGACGTTGCGTAGAGCAGCGCTTCACCTGCCCGGTCATTGCGCAAGCGATTGGAGACCGAATCGGCTAAGAATGCAATGTCATTGGCTATATCCGCGGCTCTTTGCGGGTCTTGATCAAGCACATTGACTTCAATGGAGCCATACCGAGTGAGGTGTGCATCAACATTGGAGTTGTACTCTTTGCCGAGCAGAGCCTGCGCTCCCGGTGTGTTGCGTTCGATGTCGTAATGGAGCCACAGATCGTATTTCTCGATGATCCGAGAACGAATGCGATCGGAATTCAAAATCTGCAACAACCGTTCAGCATCTTCTGTTTCACCATATTCCAGCAAGTCGTTGCGTTTGACCTCTTCATAAAATTGCTCGCCAATGGAGTGTTGTGGCGTAGCAAACATGACGACCGTGCTTTGAAACTGCTCCGTCATCATGAGGGAAACCAGAGAGGAGATTGCAGTTGCCGCGATGGCAATCAAGAAGAACTTCTTTCGACGATTGAAAATGAAGTGCAGCAAGTGGCTGGAGTCGAGGCGTTGGTTTTCGTTCATGAATCAGATTTCAACTTGGAGGCTGCAAATGTATTCATCTTATTGGATAGCAGGGCACGCAGGGTGGAATCATCCATGATTCCGGGAATGAACCCAGCAAGCAAACAAGCTGTGATGACTGCAGGTGCAATGAACTGAGCGTCGACATCCAAACGACTGCCGATCCAACATATTGTGCCGCATACAAGGGAATGCAAGGCCAAACTGCGCGCAAGCTTCCACCAAACGGAGCCGGGGTGTTTGAGGATGGAGGAAGCGCATTGAATGAAGACGACTACGGCTTGTGTAATCGCGCTGGCCATGGCACATCCGAGTGCGCCATATTTTGGAATCCAAATGGCATTGAGTGCAATGTTTCCTATGGCACCGATGGCCGCGACGGTGTTCAAAAAACGCAAGTCTTTTCTCGCGGTAAGGAGTGTGCTGAAGACGTAGCCTTGGGCAAAAATGGCAAAAGAAACCATGAGCCAGGGCAGGATGGGTGCTGCTTCAGCAATCTCATGATCATAAAACAACTGGAGCAATGTGTCTGGCCAAAAACACGCCGTCCAAGCGATGGTGCCTCCTCCGACTAGCAGAAGTTGACTCGCTCCGATGGCCAAAGGACGAACATCGACTTTCTCGGCCAGCATGCGAGAAAAGTAGGGTAACAATAAAGTCGCGAAGAGATATCCGATCATATTCGCTGCTTCGAATAGCCGATAACTCATGGCGTACCAGCCGGCCTCGACAGCGCCGTTTGTTGCGGATCGCTCAAGCATGATCGCGTCTACGCGATGGTAGGTCATCATCAGCAAAAAAAGCAGGGCGTATGGCCAGCCCTCTCGGAGTTGAAGCCAAATGTTGGAAGAACGTTTTGGAGCAAAAGGGAGATGCTTGCGGTTGAGTTGAAGTCGCCAAAAAGCAATGCTTCCAGCAGCAATCAGTGCCAGCGTTGTTCCGGCAAGCAACCAAGCAATCTGAAATCCTGGTTGAATGGCTAACAATGTTCCGAGGCCGACCAAGAGCATAGCCCGATCAAGAATCGATACCCACGCATCCGTTCGATGAGCGCCCAGACCCTGAAGCCCGGCTCGAATGAACAGAACTGCGCTCAAGACAACCTGGTTGCCCCCGACCCAAGCAAGCCATTGAAGCGACTCTCCGCGATAGCCTAAGGCCCAGCCGGTGCCCAACAAAGCAGCAAAATAAAACGGAATGAGCACACCTTTGGCCTTCCAGCCTGCGGAGTACGCCGCTTGCCAATCGTCGCGCTGACTTGCAATCAATCGAGTCATGTGATTGGACAGTCCAGCGTCCAAAAGGATATTGAACAAGATGCTCAAGCTCAACAACGGGAAATACCGTCCGAATTCTTCAGGTCCCACGACATCTTGAATGCGCGCATCCACCAGCAGTAAATACGCCGGCTTGATGAGCAAATTGAGCAGCATCAGCAGAGACAGGTGGGAAAGGAATTGCTTCATCGAGAGCTTGGTGAGAATCGCTTCGTATGCAAAGAACGGCATATGGCCCAGAGAATTGTCAACCTATCTTAGCGGGCATGGCGCGCATCGCTCTCAACGCCCGTTTGCTGGTGGCTGACAAATTGGAAGGCATCGGATGGTTTACCCATGAATGCTTCTCTCGAATTGCCGCGAACCATCCCGAACATGAGTTTTTGCTCCTGTTTGATCGGCGTCCAGACCCTCAGTTTGATTACGGGAAGCATGTTGAATCAAAACACATTTGGCCCCCTGCGCGTCGGCCTTTTTTGTACGACTGGTGGTTTGACTTGAGCGTAACACGTGCACTGCGAAAATGGGATGCTGATGTTTTTGTTTCGACCGATGGTTTTTTAAGTCGGAAGTCGGAGATCCCTCAACTTGCTGTAATGCATGACCTCAATTTTATGCACCATCCAGAGTGGATGCCGCAACGTGAGGCTCGCTACTACCGAGAACGGTTTCCGCAGTTCGCGAAAATCGCGGCCCGACTCGTGACGGTTTCAGCCTATTCCCAAGAAGACTTAGCACATCAATTTGGGTTGCACACCCCGGATATTGACGTGGTTCCCAACGCTCCTTCTGCAGCGTATAAAGTGCTCAATGAATCGGTCAAGTTGGTCCAACGCGAGCGATGGGCTCAAGGAAATCATTATTTCATCTTTGTCGGAAGCTTGCATCCCCGAAAGAACGTCGAGGGTCTCTTGAGAGCGTTCGCATTGTATCAGGCGAAAGGAGGTTTGTCGGCCCTTGTCGTTGTTGGTTCGAGCATGTGGACGGATGAGATGCGCCAAGTACCCAATGTCCACTGGGTCGGGCGGTTGGACCGGATTGACTTGGCCTTAGCAATGGGCGGAGCATTGGGGCTGGTTTATTTGCCGTTTTTTGAGGGATTTGGCGTTCCGATTGTTGAAGCCTTTTCTTGTGGCGTTCCTGTTATTGCAAGCAAAGTCACGTCGATTCCTGAAGTTTGTGGTGGAGCGGAAGCCGGTTTGGTGGCCCCTGATGATGCCCATGCTGCAGCCCGCTTGATGCTCCAAATTGAGTCGGACACATCCATTCGACAGGCTGCAATCAATCGCGGTTTGGAGCGCGCACAAGATTTTTCTTGGGATCATTCAGCAGAGCTGCTATGGAAGAGCATTCAAAAGTTGTTGTTGCCATGAACTTAATCCCTTGGATCGAAATCAACAGACTTGAGGCCGGATGCGATGAAGCGGGCAGAGGGTGTCTCGCTGGGCCGGTCACAGCGAGTGCTGTCATCTTAGATCCTGAATTTGCACAGGAGTTGTGCGATGAAGGCGTGCTGAACGATAGCAAACAGCTGTCAGAAAAGAATCGCAATCTTCTTCGGGTCAGAATCGAATTAGAGGCCAAGGCTTGGGCTGTATGCCATGTCGAGTCTGATGAAATTGATCGAATTAATATTTTACAGGCTTCTTTTGCGGCGATGAGACGAGCGGTCAAAACGCTGAAGCTTTCGCCCGAATTTTTACTTATTGATGGCAACCGATTTCGAACAGAGGAAGGGCTCCCTGAGTATGAATGTTTCATCAAGGGTGATGCACGTTTTGCTTCAATTGCAGCAGCGAGTGTTTTAGCGAAAACACATAGAGATGAGTTGATGCGCAAATTAGCCAAGAGCCATCCAACATATGGTTGGCATACAAATGCAGGCTATCCGACACGCGCTCACAGGGAAGCGATTCGAGTTGGGGGCGTGACCGAGTACCATCGGAAAAGCTTTCGGCAATTGCCCGGTTTGTAGCCATTTCAAAAGATTGCAAGAAGGCCTGATAAATCTTGAGCGTTTAATTTCAGGGTTAAAGGAGGGTTATGGCTTGTTTAAGCGGTTAAATAAGTTTTCGACAAGGTGAGATTTTGAATGTTTTTTAGGTAGCTTGCAGAGCCATTTTGTCGAACTTAAACCCACAACATGCGTTCTTTATCCTTGATTTTCGCAGCGGTTCTCGTTTTCACAGCGACCGTTGCTTCCGCCCAGTGCGGCCTTTTGATCTCTGAATACTCAGAGGGGTCTTCGAATAATAAATATTTGGAGATATTCAATCCGACGTCGGAAACGGTTTTATTGACTGACTATGCGATTGCATCGGTTGGCAATGACCCCACGACACTCGGTGTTCATGAATATTGGAACCTCTTTACAGAAGGAGCGACCCTCGCTCCAGGTGAGGTTTATGTGTGGGCGAATGGAGGTTCAAGCGCTGAAATCATCGCAGAAACGGACCAAACTGGAAACGCATACTTCAATGGCGATGACGGTTATGCATTGGTTTATGGTGTCGACACAGATTACGTATTCGTCGACATCGTGGGCAATTTTGAGGGTGACCCAGGGTCAGGTTGGGAAGTCGCTGGCACAGCGGACGCAACAGCCGACCATACGATGGTTCGAAAGAGCAACGTAAGCGCGGGTGTCGGTTACGATTGGGCTTCGGCAGCGGGTACCAATGCTGACGATTCGCAGTGGATTGTCCTTATTCAAAATGACTGGAGCTTCTTAGGAAGCCATGAATGGACCGGTACGTGTGGACCAGCCGTCTTGGGTTGTACCAATGAGAATGCAAACAACTATGACGCTGCAGCGACGGAAGACGATGGTTCTTGCGCGTTTGACAATGCATGCAACGTGGACGGCATCGTCGTGACTACAGCAAGTTTGTACTACAGCCCTGCTGATTTGAGCATTGAACCTGGAACAACCGTGATTTGGGAAAACATTGGCGGAACGCACAACGTAAACGGTGTGACCAATACCCAAACGGGGGAATCATTCATGAACCCCGAGGAGTTTTCTTTTGGTGTGGTAGTCGGCAATCTGGATGGGGTCTGCATCGGCAGCCACACATTCAATGTGCCCGGTGCCTACTCTTATGACTGCAGTGTTGGTAGCCATGCAGCAAATGGCATGGTAGGGACGATCACCGTTGGCCAAGGTGGATGCACTGAACCAGCAGCTCCGAACTACAACGAAGCAGCAGATTACAATGATGGAACGTGCTTGGAAGTGACGACAACAGCCATCGCAACGATTCAAGAAGGTCAGCTCACGGATGCTTACACAGGCGTGACGGTTGTAACCAATGGTGTCATCACGGGTGTATTCGGAAGTTTGGTGAGCATGCAGGACGGTCAAGGCCAGTATTCAGGTATTTGGATGTACGGTCCAAATGTGCCTGTAGCTGTTGGAGATCAAGTAGAGGTCACTGGAGCGGTAGCCGAATACAACGGATTGACTCAGTTGACAGGAGTTTCAGTTGTTATTGAAGCGCAAAATGCAGCGTTGCCAGCAGCAGAAGTGCTGACAAGCGGAACGGTTTCCGATGAGGTTTGGGAAGGCGTTTTGGTTCAAGTCACAGGAGATGTGAGCAACGAAGATTTGGGTTTTGGGGAATGGGGAATGGATGATGCTTCAGGCCAATGCGTCGTTGACGATCGTGGGTACAATGCGATTGCGACAGGCTTTGTTGTGATGGGCAATACCTGGCAGGTTACGGGTCCTTTGGACTATGCCTATGGAGCGTTTAAGATTCAGCCTCGTTCTGAAGCAGATGCTTTGCTTTATGGTTGCACCAATTCAGGCGCGGCCAACTACAACGATGCAGCAGGCATTGACAATGGCACTTGTGAATACACGGGCGAGGCTTGTTCGATCTTCTTCTCGGAATACTCAGAAGGTTCGAGCAATAACAAATACCTGGAAATCTACAATCCCACTGCTTCAGCGGTTTTCTTGAGTCAGTACACATTGGGCAATTGCAGCAACGGATGTGATGCTCCGGAAGATCCCTATTTGTCAAATCAATTTGATTTTTTCACATTCAACTTCCCATTTGATGCGACGATCGCTCCAGGCGGAACTTACATCGTGGCCCATGGCTCGGCGGACTCCACTATTTTGGGCCTAGCTGACGTCACGTACAACTTCCTCTCGAATGGGGATGACACGTATGGTTTGTTCGAATTAACAGCGACCGATACGTTGCTGGTGGATCTTATCGGTGAAATTGGACCTGATCCAGGATCAGGTTGGGAAGTTGGCGGAACAGTTAACGCCACCAAAGACCACACGTTGGTGCGAAAGGAATGGGTCTATGCCGGTAACGGAGGCGATTGGGCGATGTCAGCAGGAACGAATTTCATTGATTCCGAATGGACCGTTCTGGACCAGGACGACTTTACAGACTTGGGAATGCACACCTTCTCGGGTGGATGCTCTGCTTCAACGACAGGTTGCACGGATCCTTTTGCTGTGAACTACGATGAAAACGCAACGGAAGATGATGCTTCCTGTGTTTATATCTCGAATTACACCATTCAGGAAATCCAATCTGGAGCCCTCTCAGGACAGATGCAGACACAAGGAATTGTGACAGCGCTTTATGCAGCAGACAACTCGTTGGGTGGTCAGCCGTCGTTCGTTATCCAAGACGGAACGGGCCCTCAGTCAGCCATTTGGGTGATTGGAGACGGCGTCGCCATCGGGGATGAAATTTCCGTATTGGGCAACGTGTCTGAAGTGTATGGCTTGCGTCAGATCCAAGGAGGGAGCTTTGACATTCTGTCTTCAGGCAACGTGTTGCCTGCAGCCGAGATGCTGTCGCCGAATGCCATCAATGACGAGCAGTGGGAATGTGTTCTCATCGCAATGACAGGAGAATGCGTGAACCCAGACGCCAGCTACGGCGAATGGCACCTCAATGACGGATCAGGAATTGGAGTGATTGATGACATTGGGTACAACGCCATTGACGACTCGTTGACGAATGACGGTACGAGCTATGTTCCTTTGTTGGAGCAAGGCCGTGACTACCGTGTTACTGGACCGAATTTCTTCGCCTATGGTGCCTGGAAATTGTTGCCTCGTGACAATGCGGATGTTGTTCGTTTGGGTTGCACTGACGTGGCCTTTAGTAATTATGATGCATATGCCCAAGAAGACGATGGTTCATGCATCAATTCGCCAGGTTGTATGAATCCTGATGCAGACAACTACGACGCCATGGCGACGATTGATGACGGTACGTGTGTCATCACAGGCTGTGACGATGTTGCGGCATTGAACTTCCAAGAAGGTGTCACGAATGCGATGAATGAGACGTGTTACTACACGCTACCTAACATGGTGATCAATGAGATTCATTACAACCCTTGTACATCGCAAGGAGATGATTTTGACTTTGAATTTGTCGAGATCTACATTTCCAATGACATGGCCATTGACATGAGTGGTTTTGAATTCTACAACTCAGCAAGCGGTGAGCCGCAATTGGGCTATGTGTTCCCAGAAGGAACGACGGTTCAGCCAGGAGAGTATTTCTTGATGACTGTTTCTGATGCAGGTACAGCCAACTACGGTGGTTTGGGTGTGCAGGTGTTCCAAATGGACTTGGGCAACTTCTCCAACAGTGGGGAAGCGGTGAGCATCGAAGATGGATTCGGCAACATGATCGATGCCGTGGCTTACGATGAGGGTGGCGCTTGGCCTTCGCAGACGGTTGCTGTTTTGGGCAACGTTTTGATTCAAAGCCCTGACGGAGGTTGCTCAACATTGGAATTGATCCAAACAGATTTGAACAACGACGATCCAGACAACTGGCAAGCGAGTTGGGTTGACAACGGAACTCCTGGAGCTCCCAACTCATCGGCCTTCGGTTGTACGGATGGAACCGCTTGCAACTTTGCTACAGGCGCCTTCTTTGACGATGGCTCATGTGACTACAGCTGCTATGGCTGCATGTATTTAGATGCCGTGAACTACGATGACGTAGCCACCATTGAAAGTGGATTGTGCGAATTTGACTTCACGGACAACTGTCCTGCTGACTTGAACGAAGACGGCGTTGTCTCAACAGTCGATTTGCTACAATTCTTGGCATCTTTCGGAACAGATTGTCCTGAATAAGAGAAGCGAACTGCAATGAAAAGGGGCGCCAGTGGCGCCCCTTTTTTTGTGGCTTCTTCAGTTTTGACACTGAGCCATGGCATTTCACTCCCGAGAACAATGCGTTGCCACGATTCCCGTCCCTTCAGGCGTTATCGCGTCTTTAATTTTTAAAGGGTCGATGCTGCACCACCCGGCATCAAGTGAGTTTTGTCGCATTGTGTCTTTTGATTGTCGCTTCGGAATGATCGACCCCAAGGAATTGCTTCAGTCTCTCCGCCGTGTCGTCATTTTTCAGGTTGACTTGGATGAAATTTGAATCGTCCTTGAAGAGCGCATTCATTCTTGAATTGTACGTGTTGTACCAATTTTCTAAGACGTCTTGGTCAAATGGAAGTTTGTCATAATCTGAATCGAGCCCCTCGATTTGATGATAGCGCAGGTAGCGCCGGAAATAGTCACCTTTCCGTCCATAATGGACCTTCTGAATATCATTCCAGCCAATGGATGCTGTTTCACCAGCCCACTTTTTTCTAGAAAACCGAAGTAGACTTTGGAACCATTCAGTGGCGTCATCTCTTGTGCTCAAAATGAATTTTGCGTTGGGGTATCGATTTCGAATTTTCATAATAAATTCATCAGTCGCTTGGTTGAAAGGTTCATCTTGAAATGCTTCATAATTTCTAATGACCTTAAAAATTCCTTCCCAGCGCTCTTCATGATAATCTTGCACAAGCATTAAAAATTGCCTTTCCGGCCCGGCTCGATAGCCAAGGTCACGAAGGAAGGCCTCAAGGGAAGTGGTGCCCGTCTTATGGGTTCCGATGATAAAGACTTTCGGTTTGCTTCTCAGACGCACTTTTGGGTGTCCAAAAATGGCGATTGCTCTTAAAATGAAATCTTTGATTTTCTGAATCATAATGCGTGATATAATTCGTCATCGCCCCTCTTACGGCTTCAACAAGGCTGGCGTGAAGATTTCATTGGATGCATTCAAAGAGCGATCAAACAGGGTGATTCGGAAGCGAACCGAATCATAGATGCTGCTGAGGTGCCACGTCGGCATATCAACTGAAATGGTTCCATTCAACGCCGGATTCTGACCAGTAGGTTCTGCAACGGGAACGCGGTAATAGAATGGAATTTGACCTGCATTGGGGTCGAGAGTAATCTCGAACCATTCCTCATTTCGCCATTCTTGGTAATCGCAATGGAGGTTTTGGTGGAACTCACACGTGGCACAAAATGGAGCCACGGTGTCGCCTTGACTTAACCCCAAATCGCCGTCGCCATCCGAGAATTGAATGATCAATTCGCGGCTTCCGTTCAATTGAAGATCGAAGGAAACCAATGCGATTTCCGGTTCGTTCGGAAATGCGGGTTCGGGCAGACATCCGGTCAAAACTGATGCTCCTGTGGCGAACAGAACGCCGAACGAAAGAAATGTCTGGATTCGCATGGGATAAATTGACAGAAGGATTGGATTCAAAGCTACGGAATCCCCACCTTCGCAAACATGCATGCCAAGAATTCGATTCGAATGAGTGCCCAAAGTCAAGTCGATGATTTGCGCTCAGAATTGCGTGCGTTGTTGCGGGCTCAAGAGGGTTTTGATCTAATTCAACGGCAACGTTTCTCCCTGAAATTGTTTCGGTTTCAAGCAGAATTCAATCAAGTTTATTCGGATTACGTGCGTCTAAGAGGCATTGCCCCCTATGAGGTCGATGCGATAGAGGCGATTCCTTTTTTACCTGTTGAGACGTTTCAACGGCATGCCGTCCATGTTTTCCCTTCGAATTGGGAAGGAGACTATCAATTCAAAAGTTCGGGCACCACGGGCGGTCTTCCGTCAATCCATCATATTGATGAGGTCAATTGGTACAACGAAATGGCGTTGAGGGGATTTGGAACCTTTTTCTCAAAAAATACCCATCGAAAATTCCTAGGATTGCTTCCTGGTTACCTTGAGCGAAGCGATTCCTCGTTGGTGCACATGGTTCGTAATTTCATGTTGGATTCAGGAGTTGCAGAGCCGGAAGCTTCGTTTTTCATGGAGAACTGGCCCGCGTTGGAAGCGCAATTGGACGCGTGTGTCATTGAGAATTACACGGGCGATATTTTTCTCATCGGGGTAACACACGCGTTGCTTCAATGGGTCGCTTCACTGAGCGATGCAACAATCGCTCGCTGGTCTCAGCTGAATTTGCGTGTTTTTGAGACAGGAGGCATGAAGGGAAAAGGGCCAGAATATGTTCGTTCTGAAGTTCACCGCAGACTCGGTCGATTGCCAAAAAACGGGGTCATCGGAAGTGAATATGGGATGACAGAGTTGCTTTCCCAGGCATGGTCAAAAGGCAAAGGGCTGTTCCGAACTCCGCCATGGATGCAGGTGCTGGTGGGAGCCTTGGATGATCCAGGAGAATGGAAGGATTGCGGCCAACAGGGGCGTCTTCACATCATAGACTTGGCCAATATCGCCTCCTGCGCCTTCCTCTCGACGGGAGATCTGGGTCGATGTCACGATGACGGGACCTTTGAAGTGTTGGGACGATATGACCATGCGGAGGTTCGCGGTTGCAACCTGATGGCATTTGATCTCTAGGCGAATCTCTTAGAAAACACGAGCAAGGAAGTAATTTTTCTTCCCGCGTTGCACGAGAATGTGCTTTCCTCCAATTAAGTCAGCATTTGTAATGGAGTAGGTGTCGTCTACTTTTGATTTGTTGATGCTAATGGAGTTTTCTTTTAGCGCCCTTCGAGCATCTCCTTTGGATGACAGAAAACCGGTGGCTTCAGAGATAAAGTCAATAATGGAAATGCCATCTTGAACCAATTTTGCTGCAACTTCCGCTTGAGGTACCCCCTCGAAAACACTTAAGAACTCACTTTCAGGTAAAGCTTCAATGTTCTCTTTTGTGCTCTGGCCAAACAATAGGGCGGATGCGGCAATGGCCGTTTGTAAATCTTCTTCACTATGCACTCTTCGCGTGATGTCTTCTGCTAGTGCTTTTTGCAGCAAGCGACGTCCAGGATCTTCAGCGTGTTGTGCCTCAAGTTGCTCGATTTCCGGCTGGCTTTTCAATGTGAAAATGCGGATGAACCGGCTAACATCGGCATCGGCGGCATTGATCCAGTATTGATAGAATCGATAGGCAGAGGTTCTGTTTTTATCAATCCAAATATTGCCTCCTTCGGATTTACCAAACTTCGATCCATCTGCCTTGGTGATGAGTGGAGCTGTCACAGCAAAAGCTTGACCGCTGCCCATTCGGCGAATCAATTCTGTGCCGGTGGTGATGTTGCCCCATTGGTCTGAACCACCGAATTGGACTTTGACCTCTTTGTTTTTCCAGAGATGAAAAAAGTCATAACCCTGAACGAGTTGATACGAGAATTCAGTAAAACTCATCCCCGAGTCCAAGCGTTTTTTTACGCTGTCTTTCGAGGTCATGTAGTTGACTGTAATGTGCTTTCCAACATCTCGTATGAAGTCAAGGAATCGAAATTCTTTGAACCAATCCGCGTTGTTCACGACTTCTGCAGCGTTGTCTCCAGAGAAATCTAAAAACTGCTCGAGTTGAGTTTGCTGGCAAGCCAAATTGTGTTGAATCGCCTCGACGTCCAAGAGTTGACGTTCAGCGGCTTTTCCGCTCGGATCTCCGACCATACCTGTCGCCCCGCCCACCAGTGCAATGGGGTGATGCCCTGCGCGTTGCCAATGGACGAGCATCATCACCGGAACAAGATTCCCAATGTGCAGGGAGTCTGCAGTTGGGTCAAAGCCAACATATCCTTTGGTAGGGCCTTGGGCTAGTTGTTCTTCCAACCCTGGGGTCATGTCGTGGAGCATGCCACGCCATCGCAATTCCGAGATAAAGTCCATGGTTGATAAAGATACGCAGGTTAAAACCACCTTGGTGACGAACGCAATGCTTTAGAGGCAATCGACCAGTTGCTCCAACGCGATGGAACGGGAACCTTTGAGAAGAATGCGATGATTCTTCAATGCCAATTCTTTTAGCGCAGTTGTGGCTTGGGATGTGTCTGCGAAAGATTTGACTTGAACGTCACAATGCGCTGCGGCCTGCTGAAAAAGAGGTCCAACGGTCCAGACGATCAAATTTAGATCAAGGGCCAACTTGAGGATTCTGTCATGTGCTTCGCTCCCGAAGTCTCCAAGTTCAGCCATGTCGCCTATGATGCAGATGCTATTTTGGTCGGTGTTGTCCGCGGCTTGAGCGAAATGCTCCAAGGTGGTGGACATGCTACTTGGATTGGCATTGTATGCATCGATGAGCACAAGATTGTGTTCGGTTTGACGCCATTGAGAGCGGTTGTTCGTTGGATTGTATTCTGCAATCGCCTGGGAACAATGTTCCTTGGTCACATTGAAATAACGCCCAATGGCAACGGCGGTCATCATGTTGTCATGGTTGTGATGTCCTGTGATGTATGGATGAAGGGGGCCCTGAATGCTTCCGTCAACATCTTCCCAACTGACGGTCTGTTCTTTGGAAGCGTTTTCGTGTACAAAAGGAGGATGATCAGGAGTCCCGTAGCACGTTCGCTCCAAAGTGGTCGAAATTTCCAACAGAATCGAATGGCGTGCATGAACGAATATATGCTTTCCGGGAGATGGGGATTGCTCGAAGTATCGGAACAGCTCTCGTTTTCCTTTAACCACGCCATCAAGCCCGCCAAATCCCTCTAAATGAGCTTCCCCTATATTGATGATCACACCGTGTGTTGGTTGCGCGATTTCCGCTAAAACAGCGATTTCCCCTTGCGCATTGGCACCCATTTCGATGATGGCCATCTCGGCATTGATTGGAATTTCTAAAATGGTCAATGGAACGCCGATGTGATTGTTTAAGTTGCCTCGAGTAGCGTACGTCTTGGCGAAACGCTTTTTCAAAACGGTGTAAAGCAATTCCTTTGTCGTAGTTTTTCCATTGCTGCCGGTTAATCCAATAACCGGGAAATCCCAACGTGAGCGGTGCAGTTGAGCAAGTGCTTGCAAAGCAGTTAAAACGTCGTCCACTGCAATGCAAAGTTCAGACGTCAAGGCAACAGTTTTGTCGTCCACCACGGCGAGTGTGCAACCTGATTCCAAAGCTTGCAAGGCGAACTCATTCCCGTCGAAGCGATCGCCTTTCAGGGCGAAAAACAATTTGCCAGGACTGGCGCCCCGCGTATCAGTCGTCACTCCGTTCGATTTTCGGAATGCTGCGTCTATTTGCTTTAAGGCAGAATTGGTGGCATCCATAAGCATGCGTCCAAATTACGGTTTCCGGATGTGCATGCGAATGTTTCAAGCAAGAAAAAGGCTCCCGCATGAGGAGCCTTTTCAAATGTGTTCTAAGTCATTGAGTTAACGAGGACCTGCGATGATTTGTGAACCCATGCGGTCCATGGCACAGCGGAATCCAATCGCAGCTGAAGCGTTATCCTCATCAAGGAATCGACGTGTCCCAGGGCTCAACCAATAACTACGGTCATTCCACGCTCCACCCTTGTAGACGCGAGAACGGTTGTTGATGAGCGTGGTTTCTCCATAGCCATACATTCGGCTCTTTGACTTATCGAATCCTTCTTGGCCAAAGTCGATGCTTGAATCTAAATCGCCATCACGATAGTCAATGTTGTCGGCTTCACGATAATTATCGCGGTCCAAACTTTCTTCAACGGTGACATCACGGTAGCGCAATTCGCCGGGGCTCGATGAAATGTTGGCTGTGAATATTCCTAATAAATCAGGTGCAACGAGGAGGTCGCTATCTAAAATGAGCTCTTGAGCTTCCGCCATCTGATCCTGAGCATCCTCGGCTCGCTTCACTTTACGTTCAGCTTTAGCGCTTTCAATGTAAGTGAAAAGATTGTCTACGAGGTTTTGTTCTTCTTCGATGAAGTTTTTGGCAGCCGCTTTTTGATAAGCCTTCAAATCGCCATCAATGGCATCGATGTCATACACGACGTAATCAAACTTGTCTGCAATTTGGCCTTCTGAGTTGAGCTGCTTGGTTTGATATACATTGCCTCGGAAGGGTCTGAACTCTTCGGCATCCATACCACTGAGGGGACGGTATACATCCAAGCACCATTCGTTGACGTTGCCCGACATATTGTAAAGCCCATAATCATTGGGGGCATATTGATACACTGCAGCAGTCGCTGCCGCCCCATCATTTAAACTTCCAGCAACACCCATGTAATCACCGCGTCCTCGTGCGAAATTGGCGTTCATGTCGCCGTAAGAACGGTCTCGCCCATTGTCATTCCGAGTGTAATGGCCGTCCCATGGATACGTGCGCCGGTCCGTGATCAGTTCAGCATAACTGTTGCCAATTAAACCGAGCGCAGCAAATTCCCATTCAGCTTCGGTGGGCAGGCGATATGCTGGCTGAAGAAGCCCGTCTTCGAACACAACGTTGCGGTAGCCTGAGCTGCCTGGGCGTAAATCTTTCAATCCTTCTGCTACACTTTCACCTTGATACTGTCCGCTGAGATAGGCAGCAGTGGTGAAATGGTCCTCATCCATTTGTCCGTCTGGATTGTGTGCGATCAATCCTTCACGAATAAGGAGCTGTTCATTGACGCGGTCCGTCCTCCATTTACAAAAATCATTGGCCTGGTTCCAGGAAACTCCAACGACAGGATAATCCCTGTAAGCGGCATGTCGCAAGTAGTAATCTACATATGGCTCGTTGAAAGCGAGCTTCTCTCTCCAAACAAGCGTGTCTGGCAGAGCGCGACGAACCACTTCAGGATAGCTGCTCCCATAGACGCGTTGAAGCCATGCCAGGTACTCCAACCAATAGTGGTTGGTCACCTCGGTTTCGTCCAAATAAAATGAGGGGACGGTGACACGGCGAGGAATATTATCCCAATTATAGGTTAGATCATCTTCGACCTGGCCCATCGTAAATGTTCCTCCTTCGATGAAAACCAAGCCTGGGGCCGTTTCTTGCTCAAAGAAGGCTTGCCTCTCAAATCCGCCATTTAGAGGGTCATTGTAGGCCCATCCTGTGGCGCCGGAACGGTCTGCGATGCATCCGGTCATGAGGAGTGCACCAAAGAACATCAGAGGGACTGTGAACTTCCAATTCATTTTTTTTGAGGTTCCAATGGGTTTTTACAGATTGTTGAGCGAGTGTGAAGGAAGTGAAATTGAGAATGCTTCCAAAACACATCGATTCATTTTTAGAATGACGGGCAGTTGATTGTTCTGAACTTAGAACGTTTGCCTCGGCAATCAAATTGTATCGTCATGCTGATTTCATGAGCTCCACCGGTAGAAGGTGTCAACTCAGAAATAGTCAAATCGTAGCTATAACCGAACTGAACGACATCTGTTTTGATGCCCAGAGTCACGATGAATGCGTCCCGGTAATCGGTGAACATGATGCCACGGTACCAGATACCACCAACAAGAGGGCCTTTGTTGACATACAGTCCCACATTCAATTGTTCGAATTCACCCTGCTTTCTATAAAAGATATTCGGGGATATCGTGGACTCTATTCCAGTTACAGATCGCTGCAAAGGCAGTATGGCCCCTGCATGGAACGTGTATTTCATAGGCAGGCGGCTCGTTCCGACGACCAATGATTCGTTGGGCTCATTCAGATGGTGGACTGCTGCTCCGAAATAGTAACGATCGGTAAAGCCGATGATGCCAGAGCTGAAGTCTACTGTTTTGACCATTCCTCCGCGTGGGATGTCTTGCGTTTCATAGATGAAACCACGCCGCGGATCAATCATATCTCCAAACGTCAAACGATCCCAATCCAATGCCTTTTGCATGTAGCTAACTTGCATCGCCGCTTTGATGGACAGTTTCCGAGTCACCGCTTGCTGGTAGCTGTATATCCCACTCAAGCTCGTAGTACTCAACGTTCCTCTTCCCGCTTGGTCGTTCATGACAATGAACCCCAAACCGCCAGATAGTGTTTCCACGTGCTGGTCGTAAGAGGCCGCAGTTGTGACGAATGAGCCGCTCATCGCGGGCCATTGGTTGCGGTATGACATGGTCATGCGCGGGCAACGGGCCGAACCAGCGAAGGCTGGATTGAGATACAGCGGGTTGGCGAAGTATTGCGTAAACTCAGGGTCCTGAGCTTGCGCAGAATTCGTTTGCAGTGTCAAAAAAGACGCCATTAGCAGAATGCCAATGGTGGGGATTGTCAGGAGTTGCTTCATGTAGAGGGACCCAATGAATTCACAAGAATAAGAAAAAAAACAACGCCTTCCTGAAAATTCACTCATGTAGATTGCTTTTCAGGCATACGTTTTCATCTTTAACGTGCGTTTGGTCCTTTGCGTTGCATGGAGTTTTTCAACCAACTTTGTGATCTGAAGAAAATTCGAGAAATGACATTGATTCGAGCGTTTGAGACTATCCGAAAAGAGGCGAAAAAACGGTGCTACAGCATGGCTCAGTTGGGAGCGGTTGTTCTTGTCGTACTACTTGTGAATCCAAGCTATGCGCAAATGGCTCCTGAGAGTGAGGTGCGTCAGGGGGTTTGGTCAGTGGATTGGCTTCCTATGGGGTCGGATTTTCTCCCTGTGGGGAATTGGGGGCCGCGTGATGGGTTTTGGTTGGACGAAATTCCATGGGTGGTTTGGGAAGCTGAGTTGAATGGGTTTGATGGAGGCATGGAACGACTGGTTGACACAGAGACATGGGCTGAAATCCCAGCTGAAGAACTCACCATGCGTCAGAGGGCGATTTTGATGGAGGACACGTCACCGACGCAATGGCGATTTATAGAAGGCATTGGAACGGCGTCTTTTCAATTTGAATCACCTGTTTTTCGCTTCATAGCGGCGCGGAGTGTTTTTGAACGGTTGGTTCAAGTGGATTGGGCAGTGGGCTCAACATTGGATCCTGCAGTTCGTCAAGAGAGGGAACGAGATTGGCCCGTGAGTGGGCCCTTGGAAAGAGACAACCTGTATCGATTGTCCATAGCCGAAGACGGAGTGTATCGCATTGATCGGAATTGGATGGTTGCGGCGGGTTTGAACCCCGATACATTGGACCCTCGGCGCATTCGGCTTTGGGGGAATGGAGGTGAGATGCTCCCCATGGAGAACAGTCAGGAACGTCCATTGGGCGTCCAAGCCACGTCCATTTTATTCTCAGGTGAGGACGACGGCGTTTGGGATTCGGATGACGCGTTGTTCTTTTTCGGAAAAGGTCCGAATAGCTGGACTCCGGGCATGAGCGAACGCAACTGGAAACATGAACGGCATGCATACAGTGATTCCGCTTGGTATTTCTTAGAAGTCAATGGGGACCTAGCGGGCATTGAATCCAGAATTCAAAACGCCACCACAACAGGAGCTATTCCTGACACCTTGTTAGAGACTTATTGGTCGCGCGCTTTCCATGAGCTGGAATTGGAGAGCCCTAACCGCTCTGGTCGCGAATGGTTCGGAGAGTCTTTTCAAGGAAACAGTTCACGCGTAATCAACTTTGATGTGCCATTCGCTACGGACTCTCCTGCGCGCTTGGATTATCAGGTCGCTGCGCAATCGATGGGGACCTCGAGCACCTTTGTGTTGAACGTCAATGGCGTACAATTTGAAGATTCTCCGTCCTATACCAGTAATGGTTCGGTCAGCCATGTTGCCAATCTGGCCAGTGGTAGTTTTGACTTGGGTGAAACAGTGGGGAGCGGTCCGATTGCTCAGCATCAAGTTCAGATTGCATTCAGTCCCGGTGTTTCAGATGCAATTGGTTGGTTGGATTTCGTTCGGATTTCACAGGAGTGTTCCTTGCGGATGGCACAGTCTCAATTGCTGTTCGATGCAGATGGAATGGATGAAGGTACTGTTGCTCAATATGTTGTTGGGAATGCGGAAAACGTAGCGGGCGTTTGGGATGTCTCCAACCATACGAAGCCTGAGATGGTAGCATGGGAAATCAACGGTGCTGGGGAAGTGACCTTCGATGCCGGATCCGGTGAGGCAAAGCGATTTGCGATTTACTCCGGATTCAATTTCAAAACGCCAGACTTTCATGGTGCCGTTCAACCAATGAATTTACACGGCATTGCGCAAGCGGATTTGGTCGTTGTGACCCGGTCGAATTATTTGCCTGCCGCGTTGCGACTAGCAGAATTGCATGCGGCAGAAGGCTTGAGCGTCGTTGTTGCGACCCAACGCCAGGTGTTCGATGCTTTCTCTTGTGGAAATACGGACCCCACGGCACTGAAGATGATGATGATGATGCTTCGGGATCGAGCCATTCAAGATGGTTCAGAGCCACCGAAGTATTTGCAAATAATGGGGGACGGAACCTTTGCTAACCGATTCAATTTGATGCAGTCCCCAAATGTGATTACCTACCAAAGCGAGAATTCCGTAAGCCCAACAGGGAGCTATGTAAGTGACGATTTTTTCGGATTCCTCGAAGATCAATACGGCGAGGGTATTGGAGACAAAATGGCCATAGGAGTTGGTCGAATTCCTTGCTCCAGTGCTGCAGAGGCTGACGCGATGGTGGACAAGGTTGAAGCCTATATGGAACGTTCTGTTCCGGTTTTGCCAGGCATAGATTGTGAGGATTCTGCGGCCGGTGCTTCAGGGGCTTGGAGGAATGTAATTTGCTTTGTCGCTGATGACATGGATGGAAATGGAGGGCCGACAGAGGATGAGCACATGGTGAATTCGGATGAGCATGCCAATAGACTTGCGGATGAGCATCCGGAATACAATGTCAATAAAATTTATTTGGACGCCTACCCCCAATGGAGCACTCCCGGTGGAGAGCGGTATCCGGATGCGCAAGAATTCATTGATCGGCAAGTTCAAGAAGGAGCATTGATCATGAATTACATCGGTCACGGAGGAGAGCGGGGCTGGTCTCATGAGCGCGTGCTGAATACGACCACCATCCAAGAATGGGATAATTTGAAGAACATGCCGCTCTTCATGACGGCTACATGTGAGCTGGCTCGTTTTGATGATCCCGATGTCGAGTCCGCGGGTGAAATGATGGTCATGAATCCTGCAGGCGGAGCCATTGCGATGCTGACCACTACACGGGTTGTATTCAGTGGGTCGAATCAACAATTGAATCGCGCTTTTTACGGGATTGCATTGTATGACACAGAAGTTGAGCCCGTGCGTCTTGGAGACATCGCCCGCGTGACCAAAAATGACCCGCAGGTATCGAACAGTTCCAATAAACGAAACTTTACGTTGCTTGGAGATGTGGCCCTTCGCCTCAATTACCCCAGGAAAAATGTGGTCATAGAATCGCTCCCAGACACCATTCGTGCGCTTGATGTCGTGTCCGTGGGGGGGTCAGTGCGAGATGAGTATGGATCACGCATGACGGATTTTAAAGGATTGGTGCACGTCAAAGTCTTTGACAAGTCGTCTCAAATAACCTCATTGAATAATGACAATGGTCCTGACCCCCACGTGTTTCAGGTTTTTCGGAATGTTTTGCACCAAGGTGTCGCCAGTGTGGATTCCGGCGTGTTTTCCTTTGAATTTGTGGTGCCGAGAGATATTGATTTCTCTTTTGCGGAAGGTCGGATTAGTTGCTACGCCGTATCGGATAGTACGGATGCACATGGGGCCTCTCAGGCTTTTGTGATCGGAGGAATTAGCAACGATTTCGAGGAGGATACAACCCCTCCAACCGTAGAGCTGTTCCTCAACGATACGCTCTTTCGAAGCGGGGGGATTACCCACAGCCACCCGATGCTTTTAGCTCGCGTCTTCGATGAAGGAGGTGTCAATGCTGCTGGAGCAGGCATTGGTCATGACATCAAAGCGACGCTTGATGGGGAGTCGAGTGAGAGCATCTTGTTGAATGATTTCTATACGGCGGACTTGAATACGTATGTCCGGGGCACTGTCCGCTATTATTTTGAAGACTTAGAGGTGGGTCCGCATCAATTGGAGTTGGTCGTTTGGGATGTCCAGAACAACAAAGGGAAGGCCGAAATCGACTTCCAAGTCGTAGAAGACTTTGAATCGGCCTTAGGGCAAGTTTCGGCCTATCCGAATCCATCGGCCGACGTGTTTCAATTTTCTCTCGAGCACAATCAAGCGTGTCAATCGGGATTGGCGACACTGGAAGTTTTTTCGAGCGCAGGACAACTGGTTTACCGGGCAGAACAGCCATGGGAACAAGAGGGGTTTCGGTCGGAATCACTGCGCTGGGACTCAACAGGAGGGGCTGCTAGTGGCGCGGTTCCAGCAGGTGTTTATGTGTTCCGATTGACCCTCAACACAGAAACTGGGGGCGTTGTGCAATATGCGGACCAAATTATCGTTCTGCGACCATAACGGAATCCATTACATTTGCGCTTTCCTTTTCACTTCGTCATGCGATTGAACATCAATTTCTCTTCACTCAGCTCCCTTGCGATCGTCGCTGCCTTCTCTGTATTTGGATTGTCGGGGCTTCAAGCTCAATTGACTCCAGGTGAAGCGTCGCAACAATTGCAGCTGAACACCATCACCACCGCTGTTCCGTTCCTAATGATTGGACCGGATTCTCGTTCAGGCGCCTTGGGTGATGCCGGTGTTGCGCTCTCAGCGGATGCGAATAGTCTCCATTGGAATCCTGCAAAAATGGCTTTCAATGAGAATGAGGTTGAATTCAGTTTGAGCTATGCGCCTTGGTTGCGTGCGCTCGTTGATGACATGAACCTGGCCTACCTGTCGGGTGTGAAACGATTAAATAAGCGCCAAGCATGGGGAGCGGCGCTTCGATATTTTAGCTTGGGAAATATCACCTTTACGGATGAGACTGGAACGACTATTCGGGACTTCCAACCGGCCGAATTCAGTTTGGACGTGGGATATAGCCAGAAATTGAGCGAACGGTTTAGTGGAGGCATTGCAGGCCGATTCATCAATTCCAATCTCACTGGAGGAACCAATGTCCTTGGAGCCAATTCCAAACCAGGTCGATCGGTAGCTGTGGATGTGAGCGCATTTTATTCGAACCCAAGAACCCAATTTGCTGGACGTGATGCAGCATTCAATTGGGGGGTGAACATCTCAAACATCGGCGCCAAAATGAGTTATTCAGAGTCGGCAGAGCGAGACTTCATTCCGACCAATTTGAAAATCGGGTCTGCTTTGACGATGAAGCTAGATGACTACAATAGCTTGACGTTCACAGCTGATGCGAATAAACTACTGGTGCCGACTACGCCGATTTATGATCAAGAAAGTGGAGTCAATATCGTCAGTGGTTACGACCCCAACGTCGGA